>CACZQT010000523.1 GCA_902783295.1 uncultured Lachnospiraceae bacterium | reverse complement strand
TTCAGACGGATCTCAAAGTGAGCCGTACCCTTATACCCTTTATAAATTCCTTTTCCGGTCACAGTAACGGTGGCGATGCCCACATTTTTGTTCGCAGAGTACTTCACCGTATAATACTTTTTGCTGACGGTCTTTCCATTCAGCCGGACTGTGACTCCCGGCTTCCTGCTCTTGCCATTATAAGTATATGCTTTTGTTTTTAACTGTACCTGGAACGTAGGTTTCTTTATGCATGTGACAGAAATGCTTGTCTTCAGCGAAGTCCCCGGAAGGGAAGCTGATATGACAGCTTTGCCTTCTCCCACATATCTGACCGTACCGTCAGAAGAAACGGCTGCCGCCTTCGGGTTACTGCTTGTCCACACAAAGTCTGCCGGAGAAAGCGGCATAGACACATACCGGAAATACAGCTGCAATTCTGTGCTGCTCATCCCGTCAGTTCTCTCCGGATCAACCGTATACACAGTCAGTTTATCTGCCGTTTTCACGCCTTCGCGCAGCTGAATACCCGAGAAACTGCCAAACGTAAGCCGCAGATTTTCGGCCACTGTCCGGACTTTCATCTCTTTCCTGATGTTGCTCTTCTGAACGCCTTCCGTGCGGGGTTCTCCCGGACTGAACAGCTGCGCAGCCCATGTGTTCGGTCCGTTCTGATAGCATCCTATACCGATCGACTGATAATTCGGATTAAGTATATTAGCTCTGTGTCCCGGAGAGTTCATCCACAGATCCATCAGCGTATACGGCGAATCGGTCGATGCCATAACAATGTTTTCTCCGCGGGCAAAGTAATCAATGCTTACGCAGCTTGTCTGATCCGGCCTGGTATGCGAAAAAAGGATCGCGGTTTCTGCTGCCCTCTGCATCGCGTTTTCCATCAGCTGCATGTCCATTTTCAGAGGAGCCGCCCCAGCCTTCGCCCGCTCCTGGTTCACCAGGTCCAGTATACGAAACGCAGAATCATACCGAAGTACTCCACCGGTAAGCGTCACCGAAGCAGCTGACGCCCTCACAGGCATCATAAGCACCGGCACGAGCATCATAACAAACAAAAGCATGCGCAGCCGCCTAATTCCATTTTCCGTAGATCCGCGCCTCATAAGTAGTCCTTTCCCGGAGCCGCCCCGCCCATGTCCTTTATCATACATAAAGCTGCAGAATCCGATAACAATCATAATACAATGATTGTATCACTCTGCAGCTAATCCTAAAACATGAAAATATTTAAATTTCTATTTTTCCGTATCCAAACCAGTGTGCCAGCGCCTGAACATTTTACTGCTTCACCTTCCGGGGTCGTATCTCCGGTCCACCCCATTATCATTATAAAGCTCATACGACCCTGCTGCTCCGTATGTAATATACCGCAGCCTGCCATAATCGATCCGGTCTACGGTCTCCGCTGCCTCCGCAAGCGGGAGCACATGCCCCGGGCGCAGGAAGAACACCACTTCATTCAGCGCGGACGTAATGTAATGATCCCCCTTCTCCAGGATCTCCTCTTCCAGATCCTCAGGGCTTCTCATTCGGATCATCTTCATATCTTCGGGCAGATACACGTACCTCCCCCATGCATTCTGGGTGTACACCGGAGTGATCATAAGACTTTCCCCGACCAGCAGCTGGTCCTCGACCTGTCTCGCGCGCTGATCCTCCGGATAGCCGAAGGAAAGCGGCATCATGTACATCCCATCCCTCATCGCTGCTTTCATAAACTCTGAATAGATATACGGCAGCAGAGCATAGCGGATGCCCAGGAGATTCCGGAAATCTTCTTTGCTCTCAAACAGGTACAGCTCCTGCCGGCGGGTCCCCTCCGCGGAATGATTCCGGAACAGAGGCGTAAACAGGCTGAACGCCATCCACCGGAGCAGCAGATCCTCGGTACAGTCACTTCCAAATCCGCCCATGTCAGCTCCCGAATAAAGGAAGCCGCACATGTTCAGACCCGGCATCTGCTGGATATTCAGGAGAAGGTGGCTCCACCAGGAACAGTTGTCGCCGGTCCAGACGCCTCCGTAGCGGTGCATCCCTACATACGAAGCCCTCGAAAACATCAGGATGCGCTGATCCGGGCACAGCCTTTCAAAGGCTTCCCCGGCTGCTCTTGTCATATAGTACCCGTAGAGGTTATGGACCTTATCATGCCGGATCCTCTGCCCCCGGTAATCATGATAAAAGCGCCTGTAATCGGATGGGTGATTCGCCATGGATCCCACCAGATCCTGAAAGGCAAAGTAGGAACGGATATCCAGGTTCCGGCCTTTGTATGTTTCGATCTCCCGGAACACTTCCTCCAGGCGGTCTTCTGTATAAAAGATCGCCGGTTCGTTCATATCATTCCAGAAGCCATCGATTCCCTGCCGGATCAGCGTGCCGTACCAGTCGCCGAACCACTGCCTTGCCTCATCATTCAGGAAATCAGGAAAATGGACTCTTCCCGGCCACACGGCTGCCACCAGCTCCGTGCCGTCTTCCTTTTTGCAGAAGTACCCCTTTTCCAGCCCCTCTTCA
>CACZQT010000522.1 GCA_902783295.1 uncultured Lachnospiraceae bacterium | reverse complement strand
GAACGAGCAGGAAGTAAAGGAAAGCCGGATCCAGATTCTGGCAGAACTGACGAAACTCCGGCAGATCTGCTGTTCGCCGGAACTCTGCTACGAAAACTATACCGGGGGCTCCGGTAAGGTAGAAGCCTGTCTGGAACTGATGAAAAATGCCGTGGAAGGCGGCCATCGCGTACTGGTATTCTCCCAGTTTACCTCCATGCTGGAGCTGCTGCAGAGAGAGTGGCGGGAGACCGGGATGGAATACCGCTATCTTTCCGGCAAGGACAGCAAACTGGCCAGGAAGCAGATGGTAGAGGATTTTCAGACCGGGGAAATTCCCGTGTTCTTTATTTCCCTGAAAGCCGGCGGTACCGGCCTGAACCTGACAGCGGCGGATATCGTGATTCATGTGGACCCCTGGTGGAATGTGGCCGCTCAGAACCAGGCCACAGACCGGGCACATCGTATCGGGCAGAAACAGGTGGTCAGTGTGATGAAGCTGGTTGCCAGGAATACCATCGAAGAAAAGATCATCACTCTGCAGGAGAAAAAAGCCGCCCTCGCGGATTCCGTAGTGGAAGGCGAGGGCGTGCGGGATACTGCGCTGAACCGTGAGGAACTGCTTTCGCTGTTCTGAACGGCAGGACAAGGGGACAGTCCCTCTGTCCCTTAGCGGGACAGAGGGACTGTCCCCTTGTCATTTTGCTGCGAGCTCTTTGCGGAACAGGTGAATCTGGAACGGTACCGCAATGAAGAATGTCAGCAGGTCTGCCATGGGCTGCAGCATTTCCACGCCGGTCACGCCGAAGAGGCGGGGCAGGACGAATACCAGAGGAATGAAGCAAATCCCCTGGCGGCAGCTGGCCAGTACGGTAGCCGGCACACGGAAGCCCAGGAACTGGAAAATCTGGTTTACATAGGTGGAATACGCCATAAAAGGCATCACGCCGCAGGCGAAATACAGGGCATGTGTGCCGATGCGGATGACATCGGGATCATCCTTCCGGAACCAGGTGATGACTGCCGGTGCGTGCAGGGCCAGCAGAATGGCTGCTGTGCAGCAGACTACAGTTCCGATCACGGTGGCTGTCCAGAAAGCTTCTTTGGTACGTTTCTTGTCCCCGGCGCCGTAATTGTATCCGGCGACCGGCTGGAAGCCCTGCCCGATACCCAGGACTATGTTGCGGACCATCAGGTAAATCTTATTGGAGATGGTAACGGCAGCTACGGCAGCATCTCCGAACGGTGCGGCGTTGATATTCAGAAGGGCAGAGGCCAGGCTGGCCAGTCCCTGCCGGAAGAACGTAGGCGCTCCGGTAGACAGAATCAGCGTGTAGTCAGAAATACTGCGGCTGGCAAACTTCGGGGAAAGGGAGACAATGCTCTTTCCCCGGAGAAAAACGCTCAGCAGGATAGCAAAGCTGACGAACTGGCTCAGAATGGTAGCCAGGGCGGCGCCGGCAATGCCCATGTGGAAGGTGAAAATGAAAAGCGGGTCCAGGACCATATTCAGAATACCTCCGGTACAGAGACCCCACATGGCAAAGAAGGCTTCCCCTTCCGCTCTCAGGACGCCGTTCATGGTGAAGGAGGCGCACATAAAGGGAGCGCCGAGCAGAATGATGCGCCCGTAGGAAGAGGAGAAGGGCAGGATTGTATCCGTGGATCCCAGCAGCCGCATGAGAGGCCGGAGGAACAGAAGCCCTATGATAAGGAGCACACATCCGCACAGGAAGGAAGCCGTGACCGCAGAGGAAGCATACAAGGTGGCTTCCTTATTTCTTTTGGCGCCAAGCCGGCGGCTGATCAGGCTGTTGGCGCCCATCCCGAGCCCCATTCCCACAGCCTGTATGATGGACATCAGTGAAAAAACAACCCCGACTGCAGCCGCAGCGCTGGTTCCGATCTGGGAAACAAAATAGGTGTCTGCAGTATTATATATCGTGGATACGAGCTGGGAAGCGACTGTCGGCAGTGACAGAGTGAGGATCAGTTTCGGGATAGGTGCTGTCAGCATTCTTTGCCGCTGCTGTTCCGGATCGATCTGCATAGAATGCCTCCTTCTGTGGATTCTGCGGCCCCGCGGTCTGCACTGTGCTGCAGCCGCTTACGGCTGGAAGATGTTTTACGGGGCCTTGCAACATCCTGCAAAATATACAACTTTATGCGGCGTTTTTCAAGGGAAATGCCGTGAATGTCTTTTATATGGGTTCGGGAGGTCTCCGTCTCCTGTAGAAGATCTCTCTGAAGATGATCGTAAGGAGAGGAAGAACGGTACCGACCGCTGCTGCAGGACCGGTCTGGGAAACCAGGAGATTGTAGATGGCGTGATAGGTGATGGCCAGGGACAGCAGACCGAGGGTTCCGGCAGCCCGGAGCCAGAGCTTTCTCCAGAGAAAAAGGAGTCCGGCGGAAATGATCATCCCGCACACCACGTGCATGGCACCGGTACCGAAGCCCCGGATCAGCAGATAGACGCTGTTTGCGGCACCGTTCTGCGTCATCCAGCAGGTGTTTTCAAAGGTCGCGAAACCGAGGGACGTCATCAGGACGCTTCCGGCAGCGTTCCTGGTATCCGGCTCAAAGACCAGAAGGTAGAAAAGGATCGGCACCAGCTTCATACATTCTTCCACCATGGGAGAGATCTCATAGGAAGCTGTTGCCTGGTCCATGGAATAGAAAGAGGCCAGGAATGTGCTGATGTAGGAGGACAGCAGACAGGTGGTCATACCTGCGATCAGAAAGATCAGGCTCGCTCTTTTCTTTCCCCGCGCACAGAATATGGCGACCAGTACCGGGGCAACGAGACAGATATAGACATTTTCGATATAATTCATTCGCCCACCGCCCTTTTAAACGCCCTGTACAGGAAAACAAAAGATAAGGGCATCATCATATCAAACCAGAAATAAGGATTCAGCAGAGTGTCTCCCATCCAGAAACAGGAAGATATCCAGAGAGCATATTCAAGCACGCAGAATACAAAAGAAGCGATGTAAAAAGCACGCTTGTTCTGATCCTCTTTTCCTCTGATGCAGATCAGTCCGTTCAGCGAATGCCAGATGATCATCCCCATCAGGACGGCAGAGATGATGTTGCTGCCGTAATCTCCCCATTTCATAAAGAAGATGCACATGCCGCCCGTGAAAACAAAGGAAAGAGCCGCCAGCAGCCGGCGGCTTTTTTTCATTTCGCGGCTTTCCAGATTGATCAGGGTGAGCAGGAGAAACAGATAGGCAGAGTACCAGCTCAACTCCGAAATATAGTAAACCGGGTTCCGGTCATAGAAATAGATAACCATTCCCCAGTACAGATCCCCAAGGAAAAGAGCACAGAAAAAGAAGGTGAGCAGTTCCCACTCGCTTTTTCTTGAGTAAAATGCCCTCTTGGCGGAGCAGAAGGCAAAAATACCGTATAAAATGATCTGAATAATGTTTATTAAATCCTCAATCATTCTTCCTCTCCGGGGCCTTTTTCATCCAGCCATTTTTTAAGATAAAAACAAAGGATCGTAAAGGCAGCGCCCAGCAGAAAAGCAATGATCCCGACCACCAGGAACCCGGCTATGCTGCTTCCCGAAAAGATGCTGGCATTCAGCCCCGAAACTGCGGAATGAGAGAGGGAAGACGAGGTAAATCTCGGCATGACGGAAGACAGGAAAATAAGGATCAGAAAACAGGCGGCGGCGGCACTGATCCGGATGACGTGTCCCATACGGTCTTTCTTCAGATGCTTCAGTTCTGCGGCGCGGCTGTGCATGGCGGCGATTCTTTCTTCATTCGTACGCATTCGTGAATCCTTCTTTCCTCAGTTCTTCTTTCAATTTCTTTTTGCCTCTGGCAAGGAGATTGTCGATCTTTTTGGTGCTGACGCCCATAACGGAGGCGGCGTCTGCATAGTTCATATCTTCAAAATAGATCAGCCACAGGGCTTCCCGGAAATCCGGGCCGATCCTGTTCAGACAGATGTGTAAGACCTGCTTTCTTTCTTCCGAAGCGAAAAGATCCTCCGGAAGCATATCGTCGGCTTTCTGTTCACTGATCGCCTCCAGATCCACGATCTGAAAATGGCGGTTCCTTTCGTGAAAACGTGCCGCGAGATGCCGGGCGGTCTTAAACAGATAGGCTTTGAAGTTCCCCGCACGGATCACGGGCGCCTTGACCATGATCCTGGCAAAAGCCTCGATCATCAGATCCTCGGCATCGTGGAGATTGTGAAGGTAACCGTTCAGGTAATAAGTGAGGCTGTCGCCATATCGGATCATCAGCTGGTCGTAGGACGCTGTATCGCCGGATAAGAACAGCCGGTATAGTTCGTCGTCATTCATCTCCGCTTTCCACTTCCGTTTGAACGGCTGTTTTCCTTTCTGAGCTGCGCAGCCGCCCGCTCTTTTTTTCAGTATATCCGTTAAGGGAATGAAAATCAAGAAACAGCCGGCAGAACGGCGGATTTAAAAATTTTTTGTATAAGGTGAGGAATTCCGGACCTTCAGGTATCTTTATAGATATAAGAGCAATGGAACAGATCGGGCAATCTGGATCGCGACAGGGAAGGAGGCCTGTTTTGAGAACAGATGAAGAACGGGTCCAATTTCTTCACAGGAGAGCAAAGGAACTGAAGAAGAAAAGAGACCGGGACCGGCTGGCAGCCTTTGGAAGCCTGTCGGCAAGTCTGATGGTTCTGCTGGTCGCTCTCATCCGCGGTTTGTCAGGCACGCTGAGACCTATAGTCGGGGGTGAACTGGCCGGGGCCTCTATGCTGAGTGAAGGCGCAGGAGGCTATGTACTGGCAGCGGTGGCGGCGTTTACGGCAGGCGTACTTGTAACAGCAGTCATCTACTACAGAAGAAAAAGAAAAGGGACCGGACAGCAGGAAGCTGTCAGCCAGGAAGAGAAAAACTGATGACAGCAGACGCACAAAGAAAAGGAGAGTAAAAATGAGAAAGCGAAGAAAGGGAAAACTGGCGGCGCGGCTTTGCGTTTTGATGAGCCTGCTGCTGATTATCGCAATGCCGGTTTCGTCTCTGGCGAATGCGACGGTTACTTATGAGAACAATATTCCTGTAAAAATCGTGCTGGATGGTTTTTCCTATGAGACACCGCCGGCCAGCTGGAAACTCAGCGGATCGGAACTGAATGGGAGCAATATGCAGAAAGTGGCGCAGCATGTAATCAGCGACTGGGCGCCTCTGGCATACCAGATTTTCCGATGGGGGCGCAACGAGGGGGGAGATTATTCCGGTATTACAGCTAATATTCCGAATGGGAAAAGCTGGGACACCTATTTTTCCGAGAGCGAGAGTGAATCCTGGAAGATCATACTGTCAGACTGGCTGGCTGCCTCGGACAGCAAAACCAAGGGCAGTACGCAGAATGATTACTCCCATCGCACCGGTATTATGAGCACAACCTCTCTCAGTGGTCTGCGCAATGCGATGGCAGAAGAGATCAGAAAGGGACTTGGTGCAAGTCATTTTACGGTTGCGGAAGTTCTGGAAGAAGGCGGCGGCGGTGATAAAGGTGCCCTGCATGAACTGGATGATCCGAAAAACACAAAGGCATTCTATAATATCGTCACACATCTGAACAATTATTCGGGAAGCATCTATTATTATAATTCCTACGGGATCGCAGTCTATGATTTTGAAATGACCCCGATCGTGGACCCGAATGTTGAGTACAGGGATCAGAAGAGGACGGTGGATCCGAACGGTACAAGTAAGGATCCGGATATCTCCTATACGGAGAACAAATCCAGGCAGGAGAGCAATGTTGCCGTGGAACTGTGGGATCAGACGACCCAGACGGTACAGAACTCAATTACCAACACAGAATCGATCTCTATCACGGAGACGATCCACAATGAGTTTAATTTCGGGTCGGACACTATGTTTTTTAAGGACTCTCTGCAGATCGAGGTCTCCGCAAATCAGACGATCGAGACCGCAAGGGAGAACTCAAAGGCCATTGAGAAGCAAAAGGGCGGCAAAGTGACCATTTCTCACAACCTTCCTCCTCAGACCGGTTCCATCGTGGAACTGGAGACAAGAGATATGACGACGAATACGACCTATACCTGCCCGGTAGCGCTTCGCTATAAGGTCGTCATATTCAGTATGAGCGGATATTCCTCGTCGAATTATATCAGGGGAACCAGAAGTAATTTCAGCACGATCTTCGGATATGGCAACGATGAGGGTGGTTACGGTGCTCCGGAGAACCTGAACAAGCGCGCCGTGTCCGGCGATAACAACAATCATATTTCCAACGATTCGTCCTATGGCAAGGTGCACGGATGGTACCAGGACCATGAGATCTGTAATTATCTGGACTGGAGCTGGATCCTGAACCGGAGCGGAATGACCAGCCTGACAAGGAAACTCGGAACGACGATCCCGCTTTTTGGCCAGGGAGCCAACCTGAAGGTGGTTACCGAGGGAAAATACAGTACGATCGGAGATGTTCTGCCTTTGTATCCGCTGAAGGAAGTAAAGCTGGAAAGAGGGGAAGAGTATTATAAACTGGTTACCGGTGACAGCCTGAATGTGAAGGACCTGGATGTGAGCGGCTTCAATGAAAACGGGGTAGCCTATTTTGGCTTCGATGCCTCGAAGGGAAGCTGGGTCCTTTGCGACGCTTCCGGAAAGGAACTGAACAGCAGTCCCACAGCCAAACTGGAAACCAGCGGTTCCCGCATCACCCTGAAGGCACTTTCCCCGGGCATCGTGTACCTGAAATACAAGATCGATGAAAACCGCTACGGCACGCTGTCCGCGCCTGAGACCTATGCGAAAAACTCCGGCCTGAAAAAAACTGCCATGGTCGAGGTCGAGGTGGTACCTCTTCCCGTGAACGGAGTGACACTGAATGATACGGATCTGGAACTGACCGTGGGAGAGGCTGCCGTCCTGAAAGCGACAGTTACGCCGGGTAATGCGGCAAATAAAAATGTAACCTGGAGCAGCAGCAAACCGAGCATTGCGAAAGTGGACCAGGACGGAAAGGTGACGGCGGCCGCACCGGGGACTGCGAAGATCACGGTCACTACGCAGGAAGGCAGTAAGACGGCTGTCTGTGTCGTGACGGTGAACGCAAAAACCTATACGGTCACATTTGTGGACGGCCAGGGCAAGACATATGCCAGCAGGACCGTAAAGGAAGGAGAAGCAGCAGTGGCTCCTTCCAATCCCAAACGGACCGGTTATATCTTCAAGGGCTGGGATAAGGACTTTGAGTATATCACGGCAGATATGATCATAACGGCCCGGTGGGAGAAGGATTCGGAGCAGGCACAGCCTGCGGACCCGACGGAACCGGCGAAGGATGACGACCAGAAGACGAAACCGACGGAAGCCGATGACCAGAAGACGAAACCGACGAAGGCCGACGACCATACCGGGTCCGAGACCGCGGCCACGGTAAACGAAAAGGTGAAAAAGATCCCTGCGGTCAACAAGCTGACTGCAGAAGATGAGGCCAGGGTGAAGGAAGCCTACCAGGCCTATCAGTCCCTCTCCAAGGAAGAAAAAGCAAAGCTGCCTTCCGGCACCTCCACGAAGATCGATAAAGCCCTGAAGCAGATCAAAAAGATCCAGAAGGCAGAAGCCGCGGACAAGAATTCCGTCAAGAACAGACAGGCTGAGATCACCAGACGCAAGAGCGACGCCGATCTGGCGAAATCCACCTATGCACCGCTTAAGGTAAAGGCCGGTACGACGACGGATACCTCCATCACAGTCAGCTGGTCCAAGGTGAAAGGTGCGGCGGGATACATCGTATATGGAAACCTGAGCGGCAAGTCCAATAAGATGAAGCTCCTGGGCGACACTTCCGAGACCAGGCTCCAGGTGAAGAAGATCGGCAGCAAGAAGCTGGTGAAGGGCAAGAACTATAAGTTCCTGGTGCTGGCCTACAAGATGAAGAGCGGTTACAAGAAAGTCGCGGCCACCTCGAATGTGATCCATGCAGCCACCACCGGAGGCTCTTATACCAATGCGGAGAAGATCAAGCCGGATGAGACGAAGAAGACTCTGAAGAAGGGGCTGAGCTGGACCATCAACGCCACTGTGGTGAAAAAGGACAGCAAGAAGTCAATCAAGAAGATTCTGGACCTGCGGTTTGAATCTTCCAACAAGTCCGTGGCCGCTGTATCGGCCAAAGGCAGGGTAACCGCAAAGAAAGCCGGGAAAACGACCATCTATGTATACGCCCAGAATGG
>CACZQT010000521.1 GCA_902783295.1 uncultured Lachnospiraceae bacterium | reverse complement strand
CGCGCTGCACCTGAAAATATCCGGAGTGATCCGTCCGGTGAATGAAGAGGCTGCGAGAAACTTTCTCGGCACCTTCGGATATACCCAGGCTCTTACAGATTATCTGATCACGTACGCCGCGGACAGCGAAGTCGTACAGGCCCAGAAGGCTTCCCCGGAAATCAATGTGCTTACGGGTATTTCATTTACTCCGGCAGACAAGGCAGCGAAGGTGGAAGATATCAAAACCTACATCGCGAACCTGAGTGTGGAAGAAAAGGCATCCCTGTGCCGTACTTTCCTCGGGAAAATCTCCCTGAGCCTTCCGATGGGGGTGCAGGTAATGCAGATGGAGGACATGACTGACAGGGAACTGGCCAGTATGATGGACCTGTATCTGTTCCAGTCGACCATTCTTTCAGAAGATGGTCTGGCCACCCTGTATGATGCGATTATTTCAGCCGGGAGCTACGAAGAAAACATGGAGTCCTTCGGAGCTGTGGATGTGGGAATACCGTCTTCCATCAGCCTTTATGTGGACAGCTTTGAGGACAAGGACGGGCTCGCGGACTGTATCCGGGAATATAACGAATCCGCGGATGAAAAGTCGCAGATCACCTATACCGACTATGTAGGCCTGCTGATGTCTTCCGTGACAAGGATCGTCAACGTGATTTCCTATGTGCTGATCGCATTCGTGGCGGTATCTCTGGTGGTATCATCCATCATGATCGGCATTATCACCTTTATTTCCGTGCTGGAACGCACGAAGGAGATCGGAATTCTGCGCGCCATCGGGGCCTCCCGGAGAAATATTGCGGAAGTTTTCAATGCGGAAACCTTTATTATCGGCCTGCTTGCAGGAATCATCGGAATTCTGGCGACAGTGGTCCTGCTGATTCCCGGCAACATGATTATTCACGCCATCGCGGAGACAGATGAAGTGAACGCGATTCTTCCGCCGGCCGGAGCTGCCCTGCTGGTGGTGTTAAGCGTCATCCTGACGCTGCTCGGGGGATGGATCCCCGCCGGGAAGGCAGCGAAGAAAGATCCTGTGGCCGCCCTGCGGACAGAATAATCTGATATGGAAAAAGGCTGTGCCTGGCGGCACGGCAAGAACAGAACGGTGTGGGACATTCAAGTCCTGCACCGTTTTTTATCGTATAGGAAATTTTCCGGAATTTCCTATACGATAAAACCCTCCGGGGGCTGTAGGAGTTGGCATTCACTTGCGGATTTTGTTCATTCTGGCAGTTCTGAAGATAAGGGCTTAAAAAAGACTTGAATATAATGTTATATAATGTTATAAAATGATAAGGAATTGGAAAGGAAACGGTCATTCCGCGCAGGAAAGGATACGGTGTTCAGGACAGAGCCGTAAGGAGGCAGGGAATGGAAAAGCGCACAGGGCAGACTGGCAGGCAGTTTTTCTGGGCTTATTTTTTTTATTACTCGGGATATGCCGTGTTTTCAAGCTATGTCGTGATGTATCTGACAGAAAAAGGGATGGACGCCTCTGTCTGCGGCATTGTTTCCAGCCTGATGATGATCCTGAATCTCTGCATGGAGCCGGCGGGAGGGTATGTGACAGATACCTGGCTGTCCTCCCGAAAATTTCTGATTCTCTGCAGCGGGGGACTGATGGCCCTTTTTCTGGCTGCCCATCTGTTGGCCGGATTCATTCCGGCCCTGCTGTGCCTGATTGTGCTCACGGCCGGTATCGCCTATCCCTTCAGCCAGCTGATGGATGCGTGGGTGGAGATCGCTAAGGAAACTGAGCCGTCCCTTGTCTACAGCAGAATCCGTGCCGGAGGCTCCATCGGCTTTGCCGTTACCTCTGTGATAGCCGGATACCTGTTTCGCAGCTATGGCTTCGGACTGTATTTCCTCCTTCAGGCTGTATTGTTCCTGATGCTGCTCCCGTTTTTATTTGTCCTGCCGGACATTCCTCCTTCCAATGTATCTTCTTCCGGCAAATCTGTTTCAAAACCGGGCATTTCGTTTTTGTCCGCATTTCAGATATTGCTGCAAAAACCAGTGTATGTATTCTGGCTGGTCAGCTGTACCTTGTACTGGTTTACCCATCGTCCCATAGGCAGCTTCCTTTCCATTATTGTAACAGCCAGAGGCGGCAACCCCAGCACCTATGGCAATATCTGCGGGGTCGGGGCTGCGGTGGAATTTCTCTTTCTGATGTTCCTGGGCCGGCAGCTGGCCGGCCGGGACCGGGCAGCTGCGGCATACCGCCTGATGCAGGGAGCTGTGATTGTGAATTTCCTGCGCCCGCTATGTATCCTCTTTCTGCCGGGAACGATTCCGCTTTATGCAGGGCAGATTCTGCAGTCGTTTGGCTTTGCCTTCTATCTTTCGGGCAGTGTGGAATGCTTCCGGCTGGCGGCGGAAGAGAAGATCCGCAGCTTCAGTATTTCCATGGGGCTGGCGGTCAGTTCAGTAGTCGGGATGACGGCGGCCAACCTGCTGGGAGGCGCTCTCTGTGACCATCTGGGCGTACAGGCTCTGCCGGTTCTGAGCCTGACTGCTGCGGGGATTAACGGGATCATTTTTACGATAAATGCGCGAAAAAAAAACAAAAAAAGAGATTGACAGTCTCTGCAATAATGTGATATTGTTTGGATATGATGATATATAACGTTGTGACGTTTTGATAAATCATATAAGACGGGAGGGGAATGCATGAGAAAGACTATAATTGCTGTCGGCAAAGTCATGGATAAGGTCTTCAATATCCTGGAACTGATTACCGGATACGCGGTATTCCTTTTCATGGCGCTGCTTTTCTTCCAGGTGTTTATGCGCTTCGTGGTCAAGCGCCCGATTTACGGGATCGACGAAGCGGTGACTGCGCTGATGATCTGGACCATGTGCCTGGGCTGGTGCACGGTATACTGGCAGAACGGCCATGCAGTACTGGAATTCCTGATGAAAAAAATGCCGATGCCGGTGCGCCGTGTGGTTTTCGCTCTGACCAATGTGCTGGTGGCTGTCATCAGCTACGTGTATGTCCCGGCGGCCTGGACGCTGTTTAATATGCAGAAGAAGATGCCTCCTGTAGGCGGGCTGCCCTTCTGCAAGGCTTATTACTACGCGCTCCCGGTTCTGGTGATGGGCATTATCATGCTCATCATGTCAGTCTACAAAACCATTGCATTTGTTCTTACCTGGGATGAATCGGTATGCGTGCCGGTAGAGAAGGAAGGAGGCGGACTGCTTGACTAGACTGGATCCCCATCTTGCAGTGTATTTCATCACTTTTGTAGCCCTGATCCTTCTGGAAGTCCCGATTGCCTATGCAATGATGGCTTCCGCCTTCGAATTTATTGTCTTCAACGGCCAGTCCTTTGTCATGTTCGCCCAGAAAACAGCCAATTCTCTGGCGGATTTCAACATGCTGGCCCTTCCTGCTTTCCTGTTTGTGGGATGTTACATGAACGAGGTGGGCCTCACCGACCGATTGTTCGGTATGTTTGAAAAGTGGATCGGGCATCTGCCCGGCGGCCTGGCCCACGCAAACGTGCTGTCATCCATGGTATTTGCCGGCATGTCCGGTTCCGCGCTGGCGGATGCCGGCGGGCTGGGCGTCATAGAAGTTTCTGCCATGACCAAAGCCGGGTATGACCCGGACTTCGCGGTAGCGGTAACCGCTGCTTCCGCTGGTATCGGCCCGATTATCCCGCCGTCCATCAACTTTGTGGTCTGGGCTTTCTTAAGCCAGACGTCCACCCTGGCTATGTTCCAGGGCGGTATGGGCCCCGGCATTCTGATGGGCGTCGCCATGATGATCTGGATCCCGATTGCCGTGAAAACGCAGAACATCAAATGCCCCCGGGCAGAGAAAGCCAGCTGGGGCGTACGCATGAAGGCGCTGTGGCATTCTCTTCCCGCCCTGGGCGGGCCCGCCATTCTGGTGCTGGGAATCATGACCGGTATTTTCACCCCGACGGAATGCTCGGTGGTGGCGGCTATGTACTGTGTGATCCTTTCCATCTTCATGCGGAAGTTCAGCATCCCCATGCTGACCCGTGCACTGCGGGCAACACTGCAGAGTGCCGGCATGTCCATGTGCCTGTGCGCTACCGGCCTGGTGTTTAACTGGATCATCGTGACTTCCGGCCTGATCGGCTGGATGACCAACCTGCTGATGAGTCTGGGAAGCAAAATCATTATCCTGCTGGTCCTGAATGCCATGCTGCTGTTCCTGGGCTGCTTTATCGGTTCTATGCAGATCCTGATCATGGTTGCTCCCCTGCTGATGAGCCTGGCGGATGCCATGGGCATGAATTATGTGCAGATGGGTGTCATGGCAGTTCTTAATGTGACCCTGGGCCTGATCACACCGCCGATGGCGCCGGCCCTGTTCGTCACCGCCAAGGCGACCGGGAACAAGTTCGAGAGCGCCCTGCGGTACACGGTGCAGTTCCTGATCCCCATGTTTATCACCCTGATGCTTACCACCTTCTGGGAGCCGCTGACTCTGTGGCTGCCCAAAACGCTCGGGGCACTGAGATAACAGAGCCCGCAGCAGCCGCCGGCGGCGGCCTTTGACCCTGAACTATGCGGCGGATGATCCGCCGATAGCAATAGCAAACCGCTATTTTAAGTACAAAGGAGGTACTCACAATGAAAAAAGCACTTGCACTCTTGATGGCTGGCCTTCTCTTTGCCGCAGCTCCCGCAGCTGTCCGTGCAGAAGCTCCCGCAGGCGCCCAGATCGTGAAGTTCGGCAATGCCGGCGCAGTTACTGAACCGGCTCCCATTTCCTGCCAGGAATTCTGCGACATCGTTAACGAAAAGATCGGTGACCGCTACTATTTCGAGTTTTATCCGGCGGAGCAGCTGGGCAACGAAGCCACCATGCTGGAAAATCTGCAGGTAGGCCTGCAGGAAGGTATGATGTGCGCTCTGGATACCCTGGCCACTTATGAAGCTGACCTGAACATCCTTTCCATGGCATTCGCATTCGACAGCTTCGAAGCCATGGTTGCCTATCTGAAGAGCGATGTGGCCGCTCCCGTATGGGAGAACCTGGATGCACAGGGTCTGCATGTCGTAAACTTCGAATTTGAAAAGAACCCCCGTATCTTCTTCTGCAAGTGGGAAATCAAGAGCCCTGCCGACATGGTTGGCATGAAGTACCGCATCCCGAACCTGCCCATTTTCGAAAAGAACGCCAAGGCTATGGGCGCTACCCCCGTCGTAGTTGCCTGGTCCGAATATCCTTTCGCTCTGATGCAGGGCGTAGTAGACGGCGGTGAATGCTCCAAGGATTCCTACCGTTCCGCCGGCCTGTATGAATCCGCGAAATATGTGGCAGAAGTGGACTATGCATATCCGACCGAGCAGATCTGCTTCTCGACGCAGTTCTGGACCAGCCTGTCCGAAGAAGACCAGAAGGTCATCGAAGAAGCAGCCGCCGAAGTAGCCAAGAAGCATACCGAGAGAACCCTGGGCAAGTGGGCGGAGGATAAGGAATTCCTGATCAATGAAGGCGGCGTGACATTCTGCGATATCGATCGCCAGGCTTTCATCGATGCAGCCGCTCCCCTTGGCGCAGATCTGCAGGCCGAAGGTTTCTTCAGCACTCCCGACCTCTACGACCAGACCCGCCAGTTTAACGAATAATCACCGGACGGCGGCTGAACAGATTGCGTGCTTGCACGCAAATCTGTTCAGCCGTCTGGCAGGATGGGACAGAGGGACTGTCCCCTTGTCCCATTCATCCCCATCAAGCTGAAGCAGAGGCATAACATGACAAAAGTATTAGGACTTGGGGATAATGTCTGCGATGTTTATCTCCATGAAAACACCATGTATCCCGGCGGTCAGGCGCTGAATTTCTCGGTATTTGCTTCGAAGCTTGGCGTAGAGGCTGACTACATGGGCATATTCGGGCAGGACCCTATTGCGGAACATGTCCGCAAAACGCTGGATGCCCATGGCATCGGGCACTCCCATTGCCGAAGCTATCCGGGCGAAAACGGCTTTGCCCGGGTGACGCTGGTGGACGGTGACCGGGTTTTTAAAGGCAGCAACCGCGGAGGTGTGATCCGGCAGCATCCTCTAATACTGGATGACGGAGACCTGGCATATGCTGCAGGCTTTGACCTGATCCACACAACAAACAACGGCTTCTTGGACGGCCTGCTTCCGACGCTGAGCCGGTTACGCAGCTGTTCAGATCATCCGGTCTGGATCAGCTATGATTTTTCCTCTCACTGGACAGAGGAAGACCGCGTAAAAAGGGTGTGCCCGTATATTGATTTTGCATTTCTTTCCGCCAGCGACCTGAACGACCGGGAAGCAGAAGAACTCTGCCGGCGTCTGCATCAGGAAGGCTGCCGGATCGTGACGGCAACCAGGGGCAGTAAGGGAGCTGTGGTCTTTGAAGGCGGCCGTTTTTACACACAGGCGCCGGATTATGTAGAGCCACTGGATACAATGGGAGCCGGAGACAGTTTTGCTACAGCCATGCTGGTTTCTCTGTGCGGGGATCTTGCGGACCAGAGGGACGTCCTGCCTGCATGGAAACGGCTGGAAACGCCGGCTTTGCAGAAGGCGCTCCCGAAGGCTCTGAAAAATGCAGCGGCCTTCGCAGCGAAAACATGTCTGGTGCGCGGGGCGTTCGGCGAAGGCGTACCGGTGCCGGATTCCCTTCGGGACCGAATCTACGCCGAAAGCCTGTAACGGAGATGCCGCAGAAAATGATGAAAATATCAAAAGAACGTTTTGCAGTGGGAAGCTTTCAGTATTTTCGCTACCCGTTGGAATATTTCCTGGACATTGT
>CACZQT010000520.1 GCA_902783295.1 uncultured Lachnospiraceae bacterium | reverse complement strand
ACAAGAATCAGGTGGGAATAAAAATATGCTTCATCGACCCGTCGAATCAGATACGCAAGTCCCACCGATGCCAGTATCAGCCCGGCTGCCCCCGCCGTTCCCCGTTTCCCCCGGATGGCCCGGTGAATCAGGGGATAAATCAGATAGACCGCCACCGTCGCCGAAAAATACCAGAAATTGCCCCGTTCCATGGAAGGGAGCCAGAAACCGTAAAGGAACACATCCCCCGCCCATTCGGCCAGGCCTTTCTCCCCCATCAGGCCGTATGTCAGCACGGTCACGGTCAGCACCGTCGGCAGAATCCGCCTGTATCTGCGTCCGTAGAAGGATCTCGTCGGATGCGGATCCTTTTCCAGAGAGCGGGTGTAGGAGAAATACAGCCCCAGCCCGGACAGGAAGAAGAACAGGTCCACCGCGCAGTTCCCGATAGCCACCACTCGGGTCACCAGGCCCAGCAGGCGGGTCCCGGTCAGGACCGCCGAATTGAACAGGTTCAGGTATTTGCAGTGATACACCGTCACCCACAGGGCGGCAATGCCCATCAGATAAGGTCTGATCCGGGAAACCCCGTACAGGTCAAAGGGTTCCGTCAGTTTCTCTTTCCAGCGCATAAAGAACCCCTCCGTCAGAATTTCACAACCACCACATTGTCGATGATCCGGATGGAACCGTCCGCCGGGTAGGACGGCATGGCCTGAACCTCCGGCAGCGCTTCCAGCGCAGGATCCCAGTCCCAGGGAAAGTCCGCCCCGCACCACACCCGGATAAAACTCTCCCGAGTCATTGCGTGCAGATATTCCTGGGAACTGTGCCAGTACGGATTCAGCCGGATAAAATCCAGTTCGTCAATATTGTAAACCGTCGGATCATCAGGCTCCTCCGGCGCCGCCGGGTTCATCAGGTGCACTTCCATCTCCGGACGGTATCCCGGCTGGGACTTAATCCGCGTGATCAGGGTTGTATAATAGCTGATTGCCTCCTGCTGATGCAGGGCATCCTTCAGATAGCACTGATTGTCATACCGGGCGTACATCACCGCCGTAACCGCCAGAATCAGGGAGGCACAGCAGGAGACGGCCCGCTTCATCTTCGGCACCGAAAGCTCCAGCCGATCCGCCATCCAGACGAACAGCACGATCTGCATGACCTGTCCGTAAACCATCAGGCCGTGAACATTCTCCGCCATCAGATAGATCAGGTTGCACCCCAGCGGAATCAGCGCGAACAGGATCGCCAGCAGGGCGGCCCGTCCTCCGCTTTTTTTTCCGGTCTGCACCAGCATCCGAATGGCCAGAATGCCCTCGATCACCAGTGTCAGCAGATACACCGTGTGCAGCGTCCCGGGATACATGTCCTGAAAGACCTGCCGCGTGGGATGGAAAAATTCCCGGTATGCCCGACCGCAGCGCTCCAGAAACACCTGAACCGACATCTGGCCCATCTGGTCAATTCCCTGATAAGCGGACAGCTCCACCTGGTATTTGTTCAGGAAAAACCGGTTGCCGGCTGCGTAAAAAAGCATCACGCCCGCCAGGCAGAGCGCCTGAACGCCCACGCCTTTGAAGAAAGCGCTCCGCCATCCCGCGCCTTCTTCATCGGTCAGCCGCGAGATATCATAGAAAAGAATGATGGTCACAAGTACCGGCAGAAACGCCTGATAGATTCCGACAGCCACCCCGCCGAGGCCCACGGCAAAGGTTTTCGCCCACCAGGGCGTTTTTTCGCAGATCAGGCAGGCGCAGGCCGTCATCATCAGCAGTCCGATCATATAGGGGTGGCTGGTGAACATGTAGGCAAACAGCGCCGTGATCACGGGGAACGCCGCCATCACGCATCCGAGCAGCGCACTGTAGATCCGATTCCGGATCTTCAGCAAACGGACCAGCAGCCCGGCCACCGCGCCGATGCACAAAATGCAGACCATCCCGTTGAACAGCGGAAGGCTGGTATTGCCGGTTCCGTAAAACAGGCCTTCCAGCCATTCGAAAATCCGCAGCCCCCACCGGCCGGAGGAAATGGTTGTCCCCACGTCAAACAGACTGGCGACATCGTCATGATGGGAAAACTTGTTGAAAAGTCCCATGCCCTGCGCGAAAAGCCCGAAGACAAGCGCACCGAAAAAGGCCGCCCGCGCCTGCGGGCTGATTTTTTTCCATCCCGAAATGACCGGATTCGGCATTCCTTTCTTT
>CACZQT010000519.1 GCA_902783295.1 uncultured Lachnospiraceae bacterium | reverse complement strand
GGCGCGGGTTCTGTTACCGGTTCATAGACAGGCTCTGTTTCCCATGTAAACTCTTCCGGTTCCTCTACTGGCTCCAGCTCGAAATTAGATTCATAGTCGTCGTCTTCCCAATCAAACTCTTCCGGCTCCAGCGCTGACTCCGGCTCCACCACTGGCACCGGCTCCTCTACTGGCACCGGCTCCGATTCTGTTACCGGTTCATAGACAGGCTCTGTTTCCCATGTAAACTCTTCCGGTTCATATGCGGGTTCTGTTACTGGCTGGACGACGGGCTCTTCATTCCAGGTGTATTCAGCTGATTCTCCCAAGTCGTCCGGATTGCTCAACCCTTCTTCTGGCTCGGGGATATAAACATCTATGTGCTCCTCGGACTCACCAGCCTTTGCAGTGACGTCTTCCGGGGCGTCCTTCCATGTGAATTCTCCCAGAATTTCATCCAGCTCCGCCACATAATCTTCCGCGGGTCTTTCCTTCCACGAAGTGACCTCCGGCTCAACGGGCGCCTGTTCCCATGTGGGAACTTCCGGTTCTGCGGGTGTTTCATCCCATGCGGAAACCTCCGGCGCCGCCGGCTCTGCCATGTTCAGGTCTGCGGCCTCCGCTTCCACCGGCTCATCTTCATCCGAAGCCAAGGTGAAGTCTACCAGGTCCTCCGGAACCAGCCCCGTCGGCGCGCCACAGTTTTCGCAAAATATACTATCGTCTGGAATAAGTGTCCGGCAATTTCTGCAATACACTTCCGTCCTCCTTATCGATCATTTCTCTTACCAATAATCCCATCCCAAAAGCCTTACCGCAGGAAAGCCAGCGACCGGATGATTGCAGGTTCCTCTGCCCTGCCTTTGCAGACCGAGACGAAGCTGATGATCTTGACGATCGCCAGAATGATTTCCACGATTCCGCAGGCTGCCGGCACGATCAAAGTCCAGCAGAGAAGCACTGCGATGATGGTCAGCAGGGCTTCGACAATAAGGAATTTCAGCCCCTGCCGCATATGGAAGGCAGCATAAGGTGAACTCTGGCCGCCCAGAAGCGCGATGATAACACCCAAGGGGCCCAGCAGGTACGCAGCCATGGCGACCACCTTGTTCTCGGCAATGTCATCCTCGTCGAATTCAGCGGTATGATCCCAGTCCGGGATCTCTTCCCGATAGGTGTAGGCTTCCGGTCTGTCAGACTCCTCGGTCTGCGTATGGTCGGCGCCGCCCACGAAAACAGGGGGCATGGGCTTCTGGTTGTAGTCCTCAGGCGCCCCGGTGGGAGGGCCCCACTCGTAGCTGTCTCCTGCAAAGGCTGGCGTTTCCTTTGCTGCGTGCTCTTCTGCTTCCGCTGCTGGTTCCGCAGCATGTTCCACTGCCGGTTCCACCGCCTCTTCCGCGATATCTTCAGCTGCCTGTTCCTGCGCCTGTTCAGCCGCAGTAATATCTTCTTGTATATTCGACTCTGCTTCCAGCGGAGTTCCACATTTCCTGCAGAATTTCGCTGTATCAGAAACTTCCGCTCCGCAATTCGGACAAATCTTCATTTTGATTCCTCCATCCTCTTTTCCGGCAGATTTCTGCCTCACATCTGTGTGCTCCCCCTCTGTCTCAGGGCATATATAATAGTATACCATATATGGGTACTTTCGTAACATATAAGTGAAAAAAACCACAAAACCTTTTAGCCTCTTGTCCCAAGTGTATATACGGATTTCAACCACACTTTTCCAAACGCACGCCGTTTTCTGGTGCAAAATCCCGCGGATTCTGTATAATAGTCTAGTACAGGGACTAAAAAGAGGAGGTCGTTCACATGGCAAGAGCTGTGATCATTGCATCATATCTGGAGCATCCGGTAGATATCCCCAAGCTGCTGGAGCCGGATGACTACATCGTATGTCTGGATGGCGGATATGATATCGCGCTGCAGCAGGGTGTCAAGCCGCATATGCTTCTTGGGGATTTTGATTCCATGCAAGCTCCGCTTCCAGAGGATCCGGCCATTGAGATCCGCCGCTATCCGCCGGAAAAGGACTACTCCGACCTGGAACTGGCCTTTCGGATTCTGGATCCGGAAAAGACCCCCGAAATTCTTGTCATCGGCGCTCTTGGAGGAAGGCTCGACCAGACGCTGACCAACGCGCAGATGCTGGCCCGGTATACCGCGGGCGCGGACCAGGCGGATCTGGCAGGGCAGGTACCCCTTTATCGCAGGATCCAGCTGCAGGATGGCCGCAACAAATGCTTTGCCATCTGCGGTGATGGAACCGGCACGTCAGTCTGCCGCATTCCAAGGGAGCCGAACAGTTATCTGTCCCTGCTGCCCATGTCCGACTGGTGCCGCGGCGTAACTCTGAAGGGCGCCAAGTACCCATTGGAAAACGCAGACATCCAGAGGGGCGCTTCTTATTGCGTCAGCAACGAATTCCTCGAATCGCAGGCTGAGCTGACTCTCCGCTCCGGCATCTTGCTGGTCATCGTAGCCCGGGGAAACTCCGGCGACCGCCTGTAACAGGCTCCATACGGAAAGTCTTTCTAATTTGTCCCCCGATTTACTTGGAACAGTCTGCCAAATAGTATATGATAGATAACAGCGGGCGACCGGCGCCTGAATGCGGCCGCGCAGGACACAAACCCGGCCTGGCCAGCTTTTGCAT
>CACZQT010000518.1 GCA_902783295.1 uncultured Lachnospiraceae bacterium | reverse complement strand
TGGCTTTCAGCAGTCGTCCCAGAGAAGCGGCTGTAATTCCCTTTCCGAGCCCGGAAACAACGCCTCCCATAACAAAAATATACTTCATTTTCCGTCTGCTCCTTCTGCTGTCATAATCATCATAAATAGTACGGTTCATCGCCGGACCAGCCTATGCCCTGAAACGTGCAATGGCTTTCCTGGTATTTTCAAGGCTGCCGAAGGCGGTCAGCCGGACAAATCCCTCTCCGCAGGGTCCAAAACCTGCTCCGGGGGTGACCACTATTCCCAGGTTTTTCAGCAGGAAATCAAAATAGTCCCAGCTTCCCTGGCCCTGCGGCGTTTTCAGCCAGATATACGGGGCATTGATTCCACCGTACACGGTCAGCCCGGCCTCCATCAGCCCCTTCCGGATTATCCGCGCATTTTCCATGTAATAATCAATCATATCCCAGACTTCCTGCTGTCCTTCTTCCGTAAGTACAGCAGCCCCGGCCCGCTGCTGTATGTAAGAAGCCCCGTTGAATTTTGTCCCGTGCCTTCTGGCCCAGAGACGGTGCAGAGACACACCGTCTGCTGATATCAGCGCCTTCGGCACGACGGTATATCCCAGACGCACCCCGGTAAAACCGGCGGTCTTCGAGAAGGACCGCAGTTCAATGGCGCAGGTCTTGGCGCCGCGGCATTCATAAATGGAATGCGGAATGCCGGGTTCCGAGATATAGGCCTCGTATGCTGCGTCAAAAAGAATGACCGCGGATACGCGATTGGCATAGTCCACCCATGCCTGCAGCTGTTCCAGCGTCATGGCCGTTCCTGTCGGATTATTCGGGGAGCAGAGATAGATGAGATCCGGCGTTTCTTCCGGAATTTCAGGAACAAACCCGTTCTCTTCCGTACAGGGCAGGTAAATGATTCTCTCCCACCGCCCGGAAACAGTATCCAGGGCTCCGCTTCTTCCGGCCATTACGTTGGAATCCACATAAACCGGGTAGACCGGATCGCAGACTGCCACGATACACTCCGGAGAAAAAATTTCCTGGATGTTCGCAGAATCGCACTTGGAACCATCCGATACAAAGATTTCATCGGGAGAAATCTTACATCCGCGGGGAGCAAAGTCTCTCCGTACGATGGCTTCCCGAAGGAATTCGTATCCCAGATCCGGGGAATACCCGTGGAACGTATCCTCATGCGCCATTTCATCCACGGCTTCGTGCAAAGCCCGGATCACAGCCGGGGAAAGGGGGCGGGTCACGTCCCCGATCCCCAGGCGGATGATTTCTTTTTCAGGATGTTCTGTCTGCCAGGCTGCTACCCTCTTTCCGATTTCCGAAAACAGATAAGACCCCGGCAGACGAAGATAATTCTGATTCACTTTGAACATAGTTTTTCCTCTTCTTTAGACAACAGGACAGGGGGACTGTCCCCTCGTCCTGTTGTCCGGTTATCTCAGGGAAAACAGCAGGCGGCTGTACGTCGGATACGGCAGATAGTCATCCGGAATCAGGAGTTCGGCCCCGTCTACGATGCTCCTCAAAGCATCCATATCCGCCAGAACCGTACTTTCATAGCACTTCGCTCTGGCCAGAAGGTCTTCTTCCTGCTCCGCGGCGGCTGTATCTGCCTCCAGCCGGCACAGTGCTTTCATCATCGCTCCGGCTGCTTCGTCCAGCTGACGGATTCTTTCTGTTTCCAGGAAACAGGCGAGCTCCGGCAGAAGAGCTTTCTTCTGAGCTGCTTCCTGCGTCAGATCTTTCATATACGCCAGCAGGCCCTCTGTAAAATCCTTGCGGACCATATCCTGCATGGTCAGAGATTCTATGTGGATCGCCTTGACATAGTTTTCCAGAAGGATATCGTACCGTGAGAAAATTTCTTCCCGGGTGAGAATTCCGTGCCTGGTAAACAACGACACACTTTTATCTGAAATCCACCGGGGCATGGCATCCGGCAGGGATTTCAGGTTGTCCAGCCCTCTGCGGGCAGCTTCTTCCACCCATTCCTCTGTATATCCGTTTCCGTTAAAGAGAACCTTCTTATGTGCTTTCAGCCGGCTGCGGAGAACTTCCATCAGCTTTCCATTCAGTTCTTCCGGCGGCGTCTCCTTCAGTTCCTCGTAAATGTCCAAAAGAGCGTCCGCTACAGCGGTATTCAGAACAATGTTCGGATTGGCTACGGACAGGGCAGAACCCGGCATGCGGAATTCGAATTTATTCCCTGTAAACGCAAACGGGGACGTCCTGTTCCGGTCTGTTGTATCCACAGAAATATGCGGCAGAACCTCTGCACCGGAATACATTACTTTTCCGTGATCTTCAAAATCACTCCCCTGTTCGATGCTTTCCAGAACTTTTGCCAGCTCATCTCCGACGAACATGGAAATGATGGCAGGAGGCGCCTCATTCGCTCCCAGGCGATGGTCATTCCCGGGGCTTGCGACGGAAACCCGCAGAAGGTCTGCATACTCGTCCACCGCTGTAATTACCGCAATAAGGAAGGTCAGGAACGGCAGGTTCTGCGCCGGATGCTTTCCGGGTTTCAGAAGATTGATTCCAGTGTTTGTCGACAGAGACCAGTTGTTATGCTTTCCGGAACCATTGATGCCTTCAAACGGCTTTTCATGAAGCAGGCAGGCATAGTTGTGCCGGTCTGCCACTTTCTTCATGACTTCCATCGTCAGCTGGTTGTGGTCTACAGCTATATTGGCGGTTTCAAATACCGGGGCCAGTTCATGCTGCCCGGGAGCGACTTCGTTGTGCTTCGTCTTCACCGGAATGCCAAGCTTCCACAGTTCTTCATCCAGGTCATGCATGTAGGCGGATACCTTCGGCTTCAGGACTCCAAAGTAGTGATCCTCCATCTCCTGTCCTTTGGGAGCATTGGCGCCGATCAGTGTCCGTCCGGTGAAAAGCAGGTCTTTTCTTTTCTTGTACAGATCCTTGGAAACCAGGAAGTACTCCTGCTCCGAACCCACTGTCGTGGTCACATGGGTGACATCCGTCATGCCCAGCAGGTGCAGCACCTTCACGGCTTCATGGTTCAGCGCCGACATGGAACGCAGCAGAGGCGTTTTCTTGTCCAGCGCCTCTCCCCCATACGAACAGAACGCCGTAGGAATATACAGAGAACGGTCTTTAATAAAAGCAGGGGAAGACGGATCCCACGCGGTATATCCTCTGGCTTCAAAAGTGGCGCGAAGCCCGCCGGAAGGAAAACTGGAAGCATCCGGTTCTCCCTTTACCAGCTCTTTGCCGGAAAAATCCATAATCACGCTGCCATCCGGTTCCGGGGAAATAAAGCCATCGTGTTTTTCCGCCGTCAGGCCGGTCATCGGCTGGAACCAGTGTGTAAAGTGTGTAGCACCGTTCTCTACAGCCCATTCTTTCATGGCTGCTGCCACACTGTTTGCCACATCCAGCTCAAGGTGACTGCCGTTTTCTATGGTTTTATGTACTGCCTTGTAAACATCCTTCGGCAGACGTTCCCGCATCACTCGGTCGTTGAACACCAGGCTTCCGAACAGTTCAGGTACCGATTTCATTTTTTCCATAAGACCCTCCTTTGCGGCAGCGGATGCCGCCGTCTCACATTTGCCCGGACAGTCCGCAGGCAGACTGCCGCCTCCTCTTTGATTTATAAAGTCGTATAGCCCATCAGAAATTCATCCACTTCCCGGGCTGCTTCACAGCCTTCATGAATCGCCCACACAACCAGAGAAGATCCCCTCCGGCAGTCACCGGCCGTAAAAAGCTTCGGTACATTTGTCTGATATCCACGAGGATGCTGTGTTTCAATCCGGCCGGAACCGGAAAGCTTCACGCCAAAAGCTTCTGCGGTTCCGGGATCTGCGCCTGAAAATCCCGTGGCCAGCAAAACCATCTCACAGGGAATTCTGCTCTCACTTCCCGGAACGTCTTCCAGAACAGGCGGCAGGGAGCTGTCTGCTCCCGTTTTCAGAACTGTCTGCACAGTCATAAGACCGGTCAGCTTTCCGTCTTCCTTCCGCAGGAACTCCTTCACCCGTCTTCCGAAAATCCGCGGATCTTTTCCGAATACTGCTGCAGCTTCCTCCTGGCCGTAATCTGTCTTCAAGGCTCTGGACCGTTCCGGCCACAGATTGTCCGCCGGCCGTTCCTTCGGCGGCTCCGGTCTGCGGATCAGCTGTGATACTTTTTTACAGCCCTGGCGCAGCGCCGTCGCTACACAGTCAGTCCCTGTATCTCCTCCTCCGATAACCACCACACGTTTTCCTCTGGCACTCATTTTCCGGTCGGCCTTATTTTGCGGATCCAGCAGGTTCTTTGCAGCAGCTGTCAGGTAATCCACTGCAAACACAACCCCTTCTCCGGATCTCCCCGGGGCAGCTGTATCCCTTGGGGAAGAAGCACCGCAGGCCAGGACTACCGCGTCATATTCCCGGAGAAGCTTCTCCGCCTGTTCCTGTCCGGAGATTTCCGTTCCGGTACAGAACAGGATACCCTCTTCTTCCATCTGGCGGATTCTCCGCAGGACGATCTTTTTCTCCAGTTTCATATTCGGGATTCCGTACATCAGCAATCCGCCCGGACGGTCGGCCCGTTCATATACGGTTACCTCATGTCCCCTTCGGTTCAGCCTGTCTGCAGCCGCAAGGCCTGCCGGCCCTGACCCGACAACGGCAACTTTTTTCCCGGAACGGATGGCCGGGATATCCGTTCTGATCCATCCTTCTGAAAAGCCGAGTTCCACAAGGTATTTTTCATTTTCCCGGTTACATACCGGTTTTCCTGTAAGGTTTCCGGTACAGGCTTCCTCGCA
>CACZQT010000517.1 GCA_902783295.1 uncultured Lachnospiraceae bacterium | reverse complement strand
CTGGGGACCGCCGTCACCAAGACCATGCTCGCGCTGGGAACTGCCATGCTGCCCCGTTATGCGAGAATCGTGCGGGGGCCGATTCTCGCAATCCGCAATTCGGAATTCATTGAAGCGGCGCAGGCGATCGACGTGAGTACTCCGAAAATCATTCTGAAGCATATCATACCGAATGTGCTGTCGCCGATTATCGTACAGACGACGCTGTATATTGCCAATACTCTGATGGTTGCTTCCTCCCTGAGCTTCGTGGGACTGGGCGTGCAGCCTCCTTCCGCGGAATGGGGTGCCATGATTACGGCGGGACGTGCTTACATCAGGGGCAACTGGTGGCTGATCACCTTCCCGGGACTGGCGATTTTCCTGTCTGTTTTCTCCATGAATGTTCTGGGAGACGGACTTCGGGACGCGCTGGATCCCCGCCTGAAGAACTGACGGAAGGGAGACAGAGATGGAAGAGAAACGGGAAAACAAGGACCTGGTTCTGGACATTCAGGACCTGGACATCCGGTACGAAACGGATGACGGGGTATGCCGGGCAGTCAATGGTGTAAGCCTGCAGCTGGAACGAGGAAAAACGGTTGGCCTGGTAGGCGAAACAGGCGCCGGAAAGACAACGATTGCGCTCGGAATCATGGGCCTCATTCCGAATCCTCCGGGACGTGTGGCAGGAGGCAGCATCCGCTTTTTCGGTGAGGACCTGCTGAAGAAATCCGCACATCAGATGCAGCAGATCCGCGGGAAAAAGATTTCCATGATCTTTCAGGATCCGATGACGGCTCTCAATCCCATTGATACGGTGGGTGACCAGATCCGGGAAGTTATTCTGCTTCATGAAAAAGGACTGTCACGGGCAGAAGCGGCCAGGAAGGCCTGCGAAGTGCTTGAAATGGTCGGCATTCCGGCAGAGCGGTATGAAGAGTATCCCCATCAGTTTTCCGGCGGCATGAAACAGCGTATCGTCATTGCGATCGCACTGGCCTGCAATCCGGAACTGCTGATCGCGGACGAGCCTACGACAGCTCTGGATGTAACGATTCAGGCACAGGTGCTTGACAAGCTGAATGAACTGAAGCAGAACCTCGGAACCTCGATGATTATGATTACCCATGACCTGGGAATCGTGGCGGAGATGTGCGACCAGGTAGCGATAGTATACGCGGGAGAGCTCGTGGAATTCGGATCGGTGGTCGATGTATTTGATGATCCGGCACATCCGTATACCGTAGGGCTGTTCGGGTCCCTGCCCAGCGTGGCGGAAGACAAACCGCGCCTGACGCCGATCCCCGGCCTGATGCCGGATCCGATGAACCTGCCGGAAGGCTGCAGTTTTGCCCCGCGCTGCTCCCAGGCCTGTGAAGCCTGCCGGAAGAACCAGGTCTTCGCAGAGAGGACGCCCGGACATTTTGTGCGCTGCCACCTGCATGCCGCGAAAGGAGAAGCGTGATGCCGGAACAACTGATTGAAGTCAAGCACTTAAAGAAATACTTTGATACGAAACACGGCACACTGCACGCGGTAGATGATGTTTCTTTTACGATCGGGCAGGGAGAGACTCTGGGCGTCGTGGGAGAATCCGGCTGCGGCAAGTCCACGCTGGGGCGGATGCTGGTGCATCTGCTGGACAGCACGGACGGACAGATTTTCTTTAAGGGAGAAGATATCACCCGGGTAAAAAGGGAGAAGCTGAGCGAACTGCGCCGGAAAATGCAGATTATTTTCCAGGATCCCTATTCCTCTCTGAACCCCAGGATGACTGTGGGACAGGTGCTGGGAGAGGCGCTGAAAAACGCCGGAACTCCCAGGGAAGAAATGGAAAACAGGGTCTTCGAGCTGATGGATACGGTAGGACTTGCCCGCCGCTATCTGGACACCTATCCGCATGAACTGGACGGCGGAAGAAGACAGAGAATCGGCATCGGAAGAGCGCTGGCCATGAATCCGGAATTTGTGGTTTGCGACGAGCCGGTTTCCGCCCTGGATGTTTCCATTCAGGCGCAGGTGCTGAATCTGATGCTGGACCTGCAGGAACAGCGGAAGCTGACCTACATGTTCATCACCCATGACCTGTCTGTGGTGAAATATATCTCCGACCATATTATGGTGATGTATCTGGGACAGGCGGTGGAAAAGAGCGCCGCGAAGGAACTGTTCGCCCATCATTATCATCCCTATACCAAAGCACTTCTTTCGGCGGTGCCGGTGGCGGATGTGCATCATGAGAAAAAGAGAATTCTTTTAAAGGGCGAGCTGACTTCCCCCATCAACCCCAAGCCGGGCTGCCGGTTCGCTGCCCGCTGCCTGTATGCCACAGAGGAATGCTTCCGGGATAATCCGGTGCTGACCGAGGTAACTCCGAACCACTATGTAGCCTGCCACCATGTGCGGGACATCAACGAAGAACTGTAATGGGGCAAAAGCGCCTCACAGTATAGATTTAAGGAGGAACTATCATGAAAAAAGCATTGTCACTGATTCTGGCTGCAGCACTGACGATGGGCCTTGCTGCTTCCGCCGCGGCTCCCGCTTATGCGGATGACGTTTTTGAAGAGGGGCTGGTGAGCATCAACCAGGTTCTGGACGCGGATCTGACCGGTGTAGTCAGTGCAAAGGGAGACCTGGTAATTGCCCAGACACGGGATCCCGGTTCCATGCTGCCTTACAAAGTATCTCCGTCCATTTATGCAACATCCGGCTGGATGATCTGCGAACGTCTGGCACTGTTCGATGAAAACATGGATATCCGCCCCGTGCTGGTAGATGATTATTCTTACAGTGAGGACGGCCTGACATTCTCCTTCACCCTGAAGCAGGGCGTGAAGTATTCTACCGGTGAAGAAATGGTTGCCGATGACGTAGTGGCCGTGATCGAAAACTATGTTGCGAACAGCAGCCTGGCTTCCGGCCAGAAAGCCCTGTTCGACTATGAGAATGTAAAAGCGGTGGATGATTATACCATCGAAATGCCTCTGAATTATGAATGCTATTTTGCCCATGAAATCCTGACCAAGATCTGTGCCATTCCGAAGGCATATCAGGAAGAAAAGGGCGATTCCATCGGCGTGGACGGCATTATCGGTACCGGCGGCTTCATGCTGGATGAATACAAAGAAGGGGAATATATCCGCCTGATCCCGAACCCCAATTACTGGGACGAAGCCCATGCTCCGAAGCTGGATTCCATTACCTTCCGGTTTATCGCGGAACCCTCTGTAGCCTTGATTGAACTGCAGAACGGGAATGTGGATTTCATCTTTGACCCCAGCGGCGTGGAATACAATGAAGTGTACTATGGCGGTTATGAAAATCTGATGGCTGTGGACTGCCCGTCCCTGGCGTGCCAGACCATTTTCTTCAACGTAAAAGGCGCCCTTGCGGATGTGAAGCTGCGTCAGGCAGTGTGCTACGCCATCGATACCGAGAGCATCAGCCTGGCTGTATTTGAAGGCGTAGGCCCCGGCGGAGTTTCCATCATCCCCAGCGGTCTGTGGGCTTATGATGAAAACATGGAAAGCTACTATCCTTACGATCCCGAACAGGCAAAGGCTCTGCTGGAAGAAGCCGGCTATGCGGATGGCCTGACATTGAAGATGGTCTGCGCCTCTACGGCTGCCTTCAAGGGCATCAGTGAAATGATGTTGTCCGAACTGGCGGATGTAGGCATTACCCTGGATATTGAATACGCGGACAATGCTACGGCGAACTCCCTGACCCAGGATTCTTCCGACTTCGATATCGCGATCCGTCAGGCAGGCTTCACCGAAGAACCTCACGGCGGCCTGGCCAAGTATGTGATGAGCGACAAGGGCGTAGACGGCGGCACCAACCTGAGCAAGACCGAAGGTCTGGCGGAAGCGCAGGCCATCGACGAGATCATGAACACCATCATTTCCATGTCGGACAAGGAAGACAGAAAAGCAGCTTACGCACAGGTGCAGGAAGCTTACTATGATCAGGCATTCGGTTATGCGGTTCATGAAAACATCGATACGTATCTGTTGAACACAGCCCTGAGGGGAACTGTGAGAACTTCCGGATATCTGGATTTCCAGTACTGCTATTTCGCGGAATAAGGTACTCTGCACTGTATGCACCCCGGCAGAAACACCGGTGGTGCCCCTGAATGGAAGTTCCTTTAAGGGACCACCTTACCCTATCATAAACATGCCCTCCCTTTCAGGGAGGGTATGCTTTTCGGAACTGTTAGCCTCACAATCGGCTGGAGGACAGGAATGAAATTCTTTAAAGACAAAACAAAGCACTTTATCCTTCTGTATGCAATCGCAGCCATCGTGCTGATATTTGCCTTTCTGTCGGGACTGGTCCTTCATCCGGAAGAAAAGCATTCCGTCCTGCGGATTCTTTGTGACGGCTGTTCTATCAACATGGTGCTCTTTTTTCTGGCAGCGGTTCATTACAGGCCGCGAGGTTTTTCTTTTCTTGAAATCCTGGGTTTTTATGGAAGGTATATGTTCATCAGAAAAGCTGCCGACGAAAAAAGCAGAGAAAAAGACAGGAAGATCCTGAAGGAATGCAGCGGAGACTTTATGGACGCCATGTTCCTTCTTCTCCTGTTTACCCTTCTGACCATCCTGTTTCTGCTGCTGTTTATGGCACTGAACTGAGGGGAGACAGAGGGAGACAGAGGGAGACAGAGGGACAGTCCCCGTGTCCTTTGGGACACGGGGACTGTCCCTCTGTCTCCCTCT
>CACZQT010000516.1 GCA_902783295.1 uncultured Lachnospiraceae bacterium | reverse complement strand
CAATCCCAATTCCGCCAATCAGTCCCTGAGCGACGCGCAGGTTCAGATGTGCATTGACTTCCTGACCAACCTGAACTTCACGCCTGTGGCGAAATAACCAGCTCCTCATAAAACAGACCCCGGAGGGCAACCCCATCCGGGGATTCTTTATCATCGGCGCTTTCATCTCTAAATATCCAATAAGGAAACCAGCAAAAGGCTTGCTTTCGGGCGAAGCCTTTTTTATTTTACGGTTGCCAAACCACGCTTTTTGTCCTATGGGTACTGAAGGATCAGATGATACTTTTCCTTCAGAATGGAGAGTGCCAATAGCCACGAATGCTCATCAGGACAAGCATCCTGCTTTGACAAATAACTCCGGAGCTGGAAGTTTGCCCTTTGCGCTGCCAAGTAAGGAGGAAGCACGTATAAAAGAACGTGGGAGAGATGGCAATGATCCAAAACCCGACCATGGGCCCCGCATGGAGCGGTATTCTCTTCCCGATTTACGCTGCAAGCGGCGCTTACCTGTTTTTTCCACGACGGGTGATCACGCTGCGATGACAGCGCAATTCCTTATTCTCCAGAATCAACCATGATGATCTGTCAGCCCAACGGCAGACATGAAAGGAAAACGATGATGAAATTTTTGAAACGCATTCTGTCGGTGCTTCTGGTATTGGCGCTGCTGTGCTGCTCCGCTTTCGCGGAAGCGCCTAAGGCCGATGCCCTGCCGGAAGGCCAGCTGTCTATGCAGGATATCGAGACCATCAACGGTGGCCATGCCAAGACGTTTACCCAGAACGGCTGTGTCACCTTTGTGGCCGGGCCCTGTGCCGATGGCCCGGTGAAAACCGAAGGGGATGCCCGCCGGGTGGCGGCGTCCATGATCCGCCTGATGGGCGGCAATGAGAAAACCCACCTGGAGCCCTGGCGGGTGTTGCGGGACTCCGTGGGAAACGTGTATTACGTGTATCAGCAGACCTATGCCGACCTGATCGTCCAGGGCGGCGCGGTGAAAGTGATCACCGATCCGGCAGGCAATATGCTGGGCCTCACCGGCAGCCTGGTGACAGAGCTGCCCCAGGAAACCGACAGCGCCATCACTGCCCAGGAAGCGGAAGCGCTGGTTATCCAGCATGAAACCGGGCTGCACCGGCCCGAGCCCCAGATCATGACGGAGCTGACCGGCCGGATTGTGCTGCCGGTGCAGCGGGAGCTGGATATGGATTCGGAAGAGGAATCGGAATTGTCCCGGTTCGTCTGGGCAGTGTATACCACTAACCCCATGGCCAGTGTTTCTTCTGGCACCGATTTGCCCTATTTGGCCCATTATGTGACCCTGAATGGGGAATATCTCTATAATCTGCCCACCATCCTGCCCGGCGATGCCGTGGCCAAGGCTGGCTATGACGCCAATTACGTGTTTCAGTTCATGGAGAGCGTGCCCTATACCGGCTATGTGGATATGGCGGACGGCTCCCAAAGGGAAATCACCGTGGACGTGATGCGGGATACCCGCACGGGCATGTATTACCTGGGCAATATCGAGCATAAAATCGTGGTGGCGGATTGCTGGGAATTTCTGTATAACCATGGCAATGTGCAGCTGGAATACAGCACGGACAACCTGGCCTGGGATCAGGTGGGCTTAAAATCCCTGTATAATTACTGCCGCGCCTATGATTACTACAAGGCCCTGGGCTGGGAAGGGGGAGACGGACAGGGCACCCCCATCATCATTCTGAAGGACTTCTGCGATAAAGACCATCATCCCATGGACAACGCCGCTTACGTAGGGAAATACTACGGCTGGCAGGCCTTCCTGTCCAGTTCCGTGAACCGGTTTTCCGAATGCCTGGACGTGATTGCCCATGAGTTCACCCACTGCGTGACTCATTCCGTGATGACCTACAACGGGTATATGAACGACTACGGGGCCATCAACGAGTCCATGAGCGACATCCAGGGCAACCTGTGCGAAATGATGTTCGGGGCCACGACGGATGAAACCTGGTTGATTGGCGAAAACGCCATGAAGGTGCGCAGCATGAGCGACCCCCATCTGTATCAGCAGCCGGTCTACAGCTGGGATATCTATTATCAGCCCAAAGTGAAAAATCCCACTGACGTGAATGACCGCGGCGGCGTGCACACCAATTCTTCCCTGCTCAATCATCTGGCCTACCGGCTGTGCGCCTTGGGGGGGATGACCCTGGAAGAGGCTCGGGCCTTCTGGTTTGCGGTGGACTGCGCCATGGTACCCGGCACGGATTACCCCCAGCTCAAGGAACTGCTTCCCTGGGTGATGCATTATATGGGCATGGACGCTTACCAGTCTGCTCTGGCGGAGGCCTTGACGGCCACCCGGCTTGGGGACGACGCCCTGCCTGAGACGCTGGAGGAGAATCAGGCCCTGCTGACGCTGAACCTGCCGGATACCGAAATCTTTAACAACGGCAGCTGGATGCTGTCCCTGGTCAGCCTGAACGTGGAAAAGCTGGAAGAGAAGCTGAAAACCGTGACGGAAAAGGTTCGGAATCAGGACCTGGAAGACTTCCCCCTCCTGCTCCGGAGCCTGATCGGCCTGTTCCAGAACGCCTCTGTTTCGGAGGAAGAACATAAAATGCGGGCGGAAGCCTTAGGCGCGTTTGTGGAATCCATCACCGAAATCATGGAAAAGGATCAATGGAGCAGCGATTCCCAGGCGTGGATCAATCAGCTAAAGCTCAATCCGGACGTGAAAGAAACGGTGGATTG
>CACZQT010000515.1 GCA_902783295.1 uncultured Lachnospiraceae bacterium | reverse complement strand
TCTGCTTTCTCCGCAACCACTGCATCACAGTTTACCGTCATCAGAATTCCTTCGTCCCGATAGTCCAGGCTCTCCACCCGGGCGTTCTGCATCAGAAAAGAGTGAACTTTTCCTTTCGTGTACGGAATCAGGAAGACTCTTTCCACATTCCTGCTCTCCAGTTTCTCCAGGATTACAGAAGTCAGCAGACGCACAGAATCCGGCTCTTTCGCTGAAATATAAATGTTTTCATTCGATTCCCCGTCTATGGAACGTTCCCTGAGTCCTCTCCGGGGATACTCCAGGGGAGGATTGCAAAGGTCCGCTTTATTGTAAACGGTAATCATCGGAATATGGCCGGCGCCAAGTTCCGTCAGCGTATCTTTCGTGACCTGTATATGTTCCGCCGCATACTTGTCGGAGGCATCTACTACCTGCAGGAGCAGATCCGCCTCCGTCACTTCCTCCAGCGTAGATTTAAAAGCCTCCACCAGGGTGGTTGGCAGGCGATGAATAAAGCCTACCGTATCCGAAAGGAGGAATTCCCTCCCCCGCTCGCTTCCGATCTTACGGACAGTCGTATCCAGGGTGGCAAACAGCATGTCCGCTTCCAGGACCTTTTTCCCGTCTTCTTCGGATACGGCTTCCCATTCGTCGAGCATGGCATTCATGATCGTAGATTTGCCGGCATTTGTATATCCCACCAGGGCTACCAGCGGAAGCCTGGAGCTCCTCCGCTTTTTCCGCTGGGTATTCCTTTCGCGGCTTACGGTTTCCAGTTCCCGGCGAAGTTCGGCAAGACGTCGTCCGATGGTCCTGCGGTCGATTTCCAGCTGTGTTTCGCCTTCCCCCTTGGAAGACAGGGAACCGGATGCACCGCCCTGCCGGTTCTGGGTTTCCCACATTCCGATCAGCCGGGGTTTCAGATACTGAAGCTTCGCCAGTTCGACCTGCAGCTTGGCTTCCCGGCTCCTGGCCCGCCGCTCAAAAATATCCAGGATCAGCCGTGTACGGTCTGTAACCGGAACCTCCAGGGTTTTCTGCAGGTTCCGGATCTGGGAAGGCGAAAGCGTATCATTGAAAATGACACGTTCCGCCTGAAGTTCTGATACGATCCCGGAAAGCTCCTCTGCTTTTCCGGACCGGATAAAGCAGGCCTTATCGGCGTGCGGCAGCTGCTGGGTCACGGTGTATAACGGTTCCATATGGCAGGCTTTAGCCAGTTCCTTCAGCTCTGCAAGAGAATGCAGAAAGTCTTCCTCCGAAGCAAAATCATCTTCCGCGGTTCTCCAGACACCGGCCAGGATCACCCGTTCCGGTTCACCGGCAGCGGCCCGGCTGCCCCATATTTCATCTGCGCCAAAAAAAGCAGGCATATATTTCCCTTTCTGATTACGGTGCGGTTCCGATCCGGAGAATACGGCTTCTTTCTTCCGCATTAAGCATAAACATACCTGTCATACAGGAAAATTTATTGTCTATTTAATATAAATCATACAATACTTTCCCTGAAAAGTCTATGGAGTTATGAGATGTTCGCCAGACAGATCAGCCTGAAAAAGCAGCGAGCCACGGGGACAAATTCCCGTGGCTCATTCTTTCTTATTTCAGATCTTCTTTTCAGGATTTTCCGGAAACCTGTTCCCCCGGAAGAGATGCTTCCCGGACGGCTTTTACGAATCCCCTGAACAGCGGATGGGACCTGTTCGGCCTGGACTTAAACTCCGGGTGGGACTGGGTCCCAACAAAAAAAGGATGCCCGGGGAGTTCGATCATCTCCACGATCCTCCCGTCCGGTGACTGTCCGGAAAGGCGAAGGCCATGCGAACAGAGCACGTCCCGGTAGGAGTTATTGAATTCATACCGGTGGCGGTGGCGCTCTTCGATGGTTCTGGTTCCATAAAGGCTTTCGATCAGAGAACCTTCTTCCAGCACACAGGGATAGCTGCCGCGGCGCAGCGTTCCGCCCAGATTCACCACACCTTCCTGATCGGGCATCAGGTGAATGACGGGATCCGGTGTGTCGGGAGAAAATTCCAGGGAATCCGCTAAAGAAAGACCACACACGTTCCGGGCAAATTCGATGCAGATCAGCTGCATGCCCAGACAGAGCCCCAGCAGAGGAACCAGATGCTCCCTGGCATACCGGATGGCAAGCAGCATACCGGGAATTCCCCGCTCACCGAAACCTCCCGGAATCAGGATTCCCTGGTACCCCTGCAAGAGACTTTCAGCCGTTTCTTCCGTAATCTCCTCCGCTTCTATCATCTGAAGGCTGATCCGCACATTGGAAGCAATTCCGCCTGCAATCAATGCTTCCGTCACGCTCAGATAAGAGTCCCTCAGCTGCGTATATTTCCCCACAAGAGCAATCCGGACTTCTCCCGCCGGGTGGCGGAATGTATTGACCATGGACCTCCATTCGGAAAGATCGGGCTCCGGGCAGGGGAGCTTCAGATTCCCGCAGACCACCTCAGCCAGATGCTCTTCTTCCAGGGCCAGCGGAACCTCATACAGGCAGTCCAGGTCCCGGTTTTCCAGCACGTGATCCGGTTTTACATTGCAGAAATGAGCGATCTTGTTCCGGATCTCGGGAGTCAGCGGCACTTCCGTCCGGCAGATGATGATATCCGGCCACAGCCCCATTTCCTGCATGGTCCGGACGGCGGCCTGGGTCGGCTTGCTCTTCAGTTCCCGCGAACACCGGAGATAGGGGACGTAGGAAACCAGCATCAGCAGCACATTCTCTTCCCCCTCGCTCCGCCGGAACTGCCGGATGGCTTCCAGGTAAGGCTGTGACTCGATATCCCCGACCGTACCGCCCACTTCGATAATCGCCACGGATTTTTCCGTGCCTTCTTTCCGCACGAACACCTCTTTAATCTCGTTGGTAATGTGGGGAATCACCTGTACGGTGCCGCCGCCGTACAATCCCTCACGTTCCTTTCGCAGCACGCGGCTGTAGATTTTTCCCGTAGTTACATTAGAATTCCGGTTCAGATTTTCATCCAGGAACCGTTCATAATGCCCCAGGTCCAGATCTGTTTCCGTGCCGTCCTCCGTGACGAATACCTCTCCGTGCTGTACCGGATTCATGGTACCCGGATCTACGTTCAGATAAGGATCCAGTTTCTGCAGGGTCACCTGATATCCTCTGGCTTTCAGCAGCCGTCCCAGGGAGGCTGCTGTAATTCCCTTTCCGAGTCCGGAAACCACACCTCCCATAACAAAAATATACTTCATTTTCTGTCTGCTCCTTCTGCTGTCACAATCATCATAAATAGTACGGTCCATCATCGGACTGTCCTATGCCCTGAAACGTGCAACGGCTTTCCTGGTATTTTCAAGGCTGCCGAAGGCGGTCAGCCGGACAAATCCCTCTCCGCAGGGTCCAAAACCTGCTCC
>CACZQT010000514.1 GCA_902783295.1 uncultured Lachnospiraceae bacterium | reverse complement strand
TGCTCCTTCCACTTCTCGATCTCGCTGTGAAGCGCATCTATGGACAGGTCGTTCATATAGCCATGGTTATAGCCGGCACATGCGATATGCCATCCCTTTTTTGTAAGCGCGTCCGCGATCTCACGTACAGTCTGCTGGTTTTCCTCAACGTCTGACGTCAGAGACGTGCCATATACGGTGTATCCGAAAACACCGTCAGAGGCAGACACAGATACAATACCTCTTGCCCCTCTGTAGGAAAATCCGGGATTCTCCTCAATAAAACTCTCCAGGACCGGAACCAGGTCATAATCTCCCTTGATCTCATGTCCGTCCGTATCCGTGTAGAGTGCTTTCACATTTTCCCCGTCCATGACAAGCCTGGTCGCGATGCCGTCCGAAGCCCGCAGACCTTTATAGTTCACATTGTCCTGGGACAGGATGACCGGTCTCTTTCCTTCCGGTAATTCCACCTTCTGGAATTCCATGGTCGTCAGGCCGCGGTCGTCAGTTTCCTCCGCAGCTACATCGAACAGGTCGACCAGCACATAATTCTTATCATAAAGCTCCTGAAGAATGCCCTTGAATTCGCTGACAGTCAGCAGGGATCCTGAATAGGTGGATGCGTATTCATCTCCGTCAAACGCTCTTTTCGTATCCTCGATCAGATGCGGGAAGCACAAATGCGGTACCTTTCCTTCATAGACGATGATCGAATTTTCCAAAGCGGTATACGCTTCCACCGCGGCGTCGATCGCAGCCGTATTGTGTTCATCCTTTTCAAGACTGTTCAGATATTCGATCGCTTCTTCATACCAATACCCGTCAGCCAGCCTCTGGGCATGCGCCATCTGTTCTTCCAGTTCCACCTCAGCGGCTGCAAGCGCTTCCTGCTGCTCCCGCTGTTCCCGCATTTTCGGAGTTTCCACCGGTTCATTATTCTCAAACTGTCCCAGCGTGCCCAGGCTTTCCGCCACCTGATAATTAATCGTTGCCCGGCTGCAGCCCGTACAGATCCATACGGCGGCAAATCCGGCCAGAGCGATCCGCGCTGAATAAGAAAGTCTCTTCATGAATGATCTCTCCTGCATCGTTCCTGTTCTCCCGTTTCCGTGCAGCCCAAAGAACGCAATGATATAGCTAACTATATTATTATATCTTCTGAGGCATTTGAACACAAGCATGGAATTTGAGCCGGTGTGCTGCCTGGCAGACACAGATAATAAGGAAAGGACGATCCCTCTGACTTTCAGCGAAGCAGTGCGCTTTGCTGCCAGCCTGAAGGAACCGTCCCCACAGCCTTATAACCGGGCCAAAGGAACCGTCCCTTTGGCCTCATTTTTTGCTTTTTACATCCACCGGGCTGCTCCAGGCGCTGTAGAGGCGCTTTCCGTTTGCTTTCACCTTAAAGCTGCGGATGCGTACCTTCCATTCGCCTTTTGTTTTCTTAAGAAGGATCCGGACTTTTCCCTTCGCTTCCGCACCAGCCTCAAAGGTCTGTGAGGAGGCTGAAAACTTCTTTTCTCTGGTATAACTGATCTGAACGCCGTCAGGCGCGCCGTCACAATCCCATTTGACCGTAAGCTCTTTGTCCTTAAGGACACTCTTCGTGATCTCTGGAACATCCGGTTTTACGACCAGCTTAAAGAACGTTTCTCCGGCCAGATAATTCGTGCTCTCCGAGACGAGGACCCGGACCAGAGTCACCCCGCTGCCAAGGACCTGGAGCTTTCTGCCCTGTCCCCTGGCTACACTCTTGTCTTCCGTCTTCAGATGGTAAACCGGATCCTCCACTTTTTTCACGGTGATTTTCGGAACGACCCGCTTTTTTGTCCATTCGATCTTCAGATCCTCAGCCTGCATAACCGGCTGGGCTTTATTGATCGTGTATTTCTGCTTGACGCTCCCTTTATAACCGCCTGTTCCGGTGACGATCGCTGCCGCCCTGCCGGCATTCACATTCTTCTTGTACGTGACGGTGTAGTCCCGGCCTTCCTTGAGTTTGCTCCCCAGATAAGTCACT
>CACZQT010000513.1 GCA_902783295.1 uncultured Lachnospiraceae bacterium | reverse complement strand
GTTCCTGGACCGTCAGTCACTGGCCGGTATCCGCACGGAACTGTTCAGCATCGTCTTCGGCTATAACAACTGGTGGCAGATCGCTCAAAACGCGGATTATTTCACCCGGATCACCAATGCATCGCCCTTTACGCATATGTGGTTCCTCGCTGTAGAACTGCAGTTCTACCTGCTGTGGCCTCTCCTGTACTTTGTATACCGGCTTCTGCGGCAGAAAAAAGGACTGACGGCAGGCCTGTGCTTCTGGCTGGTCCTGACGCTTCTCTCGGCGCTGCTCATGCCCGTTCTGTATCGTCCTGATGTGGACGTAACCCGTCTGTATTACGGCACGGATTCCCGGTGCTTCGCCCTGCTGCTTGGGGTCCTGCTGGGCCTTCTGCAGGAAAAGAAACGGATTCCAAAGACTCTGCGCCGGATCGCGAGGAAATTTTCCATCCCTCTTCTGGCGTTTTTCCTGGTCATCACGTGCTGGATTTTCTTCGTGACAGACGGCCAGCTGCCCTTCGTTTACCGGGGCGGTATGTTCCTGATCACACTGATGTTCGGTGCCATGGTCCTTTTCGTCGCAGACAGAAAACTTCCGGCCGGCCGGTGGCTGGAAGCCGCCCCGCTGGTCTGGATCGGCGAGAGAAGCTATGAGATCTATCTCTGGCAGTATCCCGTCATCTTCCTCTTCATGATTAAAAAATGGTCCTCCATTCCGGCCATGTTCCTGCTGGAGATTGCCATCATCGTCCTGCTGGCCGCCTGGCTGCACCAGCTGGCAGGCGCACTTGTAAACCGGGCGCTTCCTGCGTTCCTGGAGGAGTTTCCTTTATGGGTGGAATACGTCTGGAAAGGCGCTGCCGTCCTCTCTGCCGTTCTGCTCACAGTAGGCGTCTTCGGAACCGTAACCGCTCCCCGGGAGAAGTTCGCAGAGAAGGATGAACTGGCCAGATTGCTGGAAGAAAACCAGAAAATGCTGGAGAATCAGAATGAGGCTGATGAGTCAGAGTCCGTCATAGACATCTCCGACCTGGTTACCACAGAAAACAAGATCAATGAGCTGGAAGTAACCCTGGATGGACTGAATCTTGAATTCGCAGACCGGGGTCTGACCAATTCCGCGGAGGTTTCTCTGAGCCAGGTTCTGATGATCGGCGATTCCATCATGCTGGATTCCTCCCCGCAGCTGAAGGATGAATTTCCCGACTGCTATATTGACGCGCAGCAGAACCGGCAGGTTATTAAATGTCTTGAAGTGGGACAGCAGGCGATCTGGGACGGCAATCTGCATAATACTGTAGTGATTTCCCTGGGAACCAACGGACGGATTACGGAATCCACCGCCACCAGGATCATGGAGTTGTTCGGACCGGATGTCAGTGTTTTCTGGGTGAACCTGTTCGGACGGACGGTAACCTGGGAGGATGAGGCCAACAGCCTCCTTCTGAAGCTTACCGAAACATATCCGAACCTGACGGTGATTGACTGGGCCAGTGTAATCCGGCCGCATCCGGAATGGCTCTGGGGCGACGGCGAGCATCCGAATCCGGAAGGCTCCAAGGTTTACGCGAAGCTGATCCGTGAAAGCCTGCAGGTCTGCGCTGCCAAACAAAAACAGGAAAGCGCGGAAGAACAGGTTATTCCGGTCGACGTGGAAAGCCTGGAAGAACAGGGCGAGGTCGGCTGATAACAGTCAGAAGCAAAAATGCCCTCCCTTTAAGGAAGATGTCTGTAGCACTGGTGAGGAGTGTCCTCGAGGCAGTGCGAAAAAACCGGGAGCCTGCAGCGATAATCGCTGCAGGCTCCCGGTTTTCGTTCATTCACAAGACTCTGTGCAATATGTTCTTCAGATCATTTGCTCAGGTCTGAAACTCCGTCCTTTCAGGCGGCAGAAGCTTCTTCCTTTTCTTTCTTTCTGGTGACATGAATTCCCGCAATCATGCAGAGTATAAAGCCGACAGCACAGACAGGACCTGCTGTCATAATGGCTTTCTTGATAAAGGCGCCCGAGAGAATCTCCGGTTTGTCATATTTGATGCGGGATACCGTCATGGTCGCCTCATTGATCTCCTGCTCATTATAGGCGTTGAGCAGCTGTTCGAGATTTTCCATCGCCGAATTCTTCTTCGCCACCAGATTATCAATGCTGTTCCGCAGAGCGGCAACCTGTCGTCTGGCTTTCTTTTCCGCTTCTTCCGCAGCTTCTGCCAGTTCTTCTTCTGACATCTCAGCAATCTCGGCAGTTTTCTCTTCCTCTGTTTCAGCCACGGTTTCCCCGCTTCCGGATTCTGTCAGAGCTGTACCGGATGCAGTTTCTCCCGGCTGACTGCCTTCTTCCTGCTTTGCAGGTTCATTTCCGGTATTGCCGTCCTCTGTCTTTGTAACGTCCTGTGTCTGTGTGCCGCCTTCCGTCTGTGAAGTCGTCTGTGCCGCAGCGGAAGGTGTTGAACCAGAGGATTCCCGCAGAAGGTCTGCCATCTTCAGCTGATAATCCGTAATCTGAGAATTCAGCAGGGTAATCTGATCTGCCACCTCTTTACGCTGGTCCACCAGCACGTCATAGGTTTCGGAAGAGTTGCCGTCGATCTTCGTCAGAGCATCATTGGTGCTCAGGTAGATGATCTCATTCTTTTCATACGAAGCTACCAGGGCGTCCAGCTGCTCCAGATGCACCGTCTGCTTCTCTACCTGATTGTTCAGGTTGCGGATTTCGAACTGATACTGTGTAAGCAGTCGGGCAGTATTTCTCGTGAGTGCATTAATCGTCAGATCCGCGCTGATCCTGGATACGTCACTTTCGATCATGGTTTTCAGCTGGGAAACGATATCGTTGAAACCTCTTCCTTCAAAACGGAAGAACGGCTTCTTTGTGTAAAGATCCTCGGCATAATCCTGCAGAAGCTCAAGCTGGGTCTGGATGATATCCAGCTGCTGAGGATAGTCGTAGTTTTCCAGGTCAAATTCCATAGAATCACTGCGGATCGTATAAGAATAAACCTTTGTAAAATACTTCCGGTAGGTGATGAGGATATTGTCCAGCAGCATACGCAGGTCCGCCTCGGAAATGGCGGGATCAAAGTCATTATACAGCACCACGCTAAAGGTAGTAGGATGATAATCGGTGATATTCAGTTCCCGGCTGGATGAAAAATTCAGGAGGGATTCGTAATTCATCACCTGCGTAGCCATATCTTCCGGATAACTTCCCTGGAGGACCAGGTGCGGCCTGATCTGCTCCACAGAATATTTTTCGTTCAAGGCAGAAATCACCAGTGCCTCCAGCAGCACATTGTCGGAAGCCATTTCCCGGATATCAAAGTGCGCGCCGTTCGGGGCAATACCGTCCGCTGCGCCTTCAAAAGAAAACTCAATGGTCGCACTGACGCAGGTAGGACTGGGATGGCGGAAAAACAGAACTGCGGTCAGGATCAGTCCGGCTATTCCGCAGCCGATCAGCGCCAGGATGACATTTCGGATTAAATGTGACTTTTTCCCCGTCTTCATCACTGTTCTGCCTCCTCTCTTACAGCCCTTTTAGCGGTTTTTGGTCCCTTTTCTTTCTCGTTTTTTCCTTCCGGAGTTCCCATGATTTCAGGGGCCAGCGCGCTGAACAGCCAAATGCCGCAGGCGAGAATAACACCAAGCAGGCCAAAAATGATCATCTGCTTGGCGGAAGCTGCCAGGAAGTTCTTCTGCTTCCCTTGTGCTACGGAATGCTGTGCATAGGAAGAAAACGTAGGAGTTGTAATAATCTCCTGGAACTGGGCCCGGATCTCCGTATAGATCTCTTTCATCATCTCCATGGCAATATCCAGTTCTGCTTTGGCCTGTTCCGCATCCACCGTTTCCGTATTGGCCGTCAATACAGTGATCTTATCCTGCAGGTCCGCAATCGTTGTTTCCAGCTCTGCTGCTGCAGCATAGTTCTCCGCCTGACTCACAATCAGCTTGTTATAGTAATCCGTTGTTGTTTTGGTGGATTTGGCTGTATCACTTTCCTGCATGGAAACGTAAATTTCATCGTTCACGTATCTCGCCAGGATATCCGCATTGGTACGGATGTTTTCATTCACCACATCCAGCTGCTGCTGCACATTGCGGAGGTCATACTGATAGTTGGTCAGCATCATCTTCTTATCCAGCACAATACTGTTCGTGTAAGCGTAGGAATACAGATATTCCACATTATTCGTGCTGATCATATTCAGCTTGGTCAGCAGGTTATCCAGGGAGAGCCCAGTCCGCCAGGAACGGTACTGTCTGACTGTATCGGATTTTTCTTCGCAGAATTCTGTCAGATGGGTGATGGCTTCACGCAGAAGATCCAGACTCTCCAGGATATCCAGATTTTCTACATCGATTACGGAAATCTCGTCATCCGGCAGATGGACATCGGCGTAGGTAGTAATCAGATAATCATTATAGGCATCCAGAATCCGGTCCAGCACCAGGCGGAGTTCTTCACTTTTCAGTTCCTGCTTTGTGCGGGAGTTCTCATCCCCGAAGCCATTGGTCAGGGAAACCACAAAACGGTTGACATAAGTCAGTTCGATTTCCTGGACCTGGCTGTAGGCGCCGGTGTTCTTATCCTCGATCATGTTCCAGGCTACTTCCTGCTGTCTGCGGCTGTCTTCCGTAAGAATCCGCTCAATCCGGATATTATTCCGCAGATTCGGCAGGGTAACCGGTGCTGACAGATTCAGCCCGTCCAGAGCTTTCTGCAGCACGTAAGAGGAGGTAACCTGGGAAAGATCCAGATCCTCTCCGTCCGGCGCTGTCAGGTCGCTCACCGCCTCCGGTTCCACCTCTCCGCTGTCGGGTGAAGGCTTTAACACATCGTAATTCAGAGTCACCACGGAAGAAACCGTAAGATAAGGTTTATTAAGCTGGTAGAGCACCAGAGCCAGGCTGATGCCGGCTGCGAGGCACAGGAGAAGCACCCAGATATACACCTTTGCCCTTTTCACCATATTGTGCAGCACCCGCCGGAAGTCTACAGCAACGCCGTCTTCCTCGGAGCTGTTGACAACAACACGGATCTGGGCATCCTTATCGATGACTGTAAGGTTTTCTTTGTTGGATTCCGTTTTTTCCAATGCGGTATTCCTCCATTCTGCGAAAATAAAACCAGCAGTGTTTTGTATAAAACCGGAAATCTGTCAACTGTAAATAAAAACAGAACGTGAAACAGGAGACAGGGGCTATGCCCCTGTCTCGATCTGTTCTGCCGGCTACCGGAATCGAACCGGTACGAGTGTCACCACCCGCGGGATTTTAAGTCCCGTGCGTCTGCCAGTTCCGCCAAGCCGGCCTGTCGGCAGGAATATATGCCATACGGCTTTTCCTGCCTGCAACCACATAACTTTATCATATCACCGGGGAAAAAGCAAGGGGCTTATCCTTCCGTTTCCTCCCGGAGAATCAGTGAGGAAACCGGTTTCATGTCCAGCACAATCCGCCCGTTCTTCCCGTCTATCTTTTTCCGTCCTACATTATAGCCGTCCCGGTCCGTACACATAAGGCGCTCGAAAGAAGCACCAGCGGCGCACCCCAGCGGCAGAGTATCCAGCTCCACTGTCTGTGTCTCCGAAGAAGTGTTTACGACAACGAGGATACGGTCGTTCTTCAGGCAGCGTCCGTATGCCAGCAGGTCTCTGCCGGCATGCAGCGGCACCAGAGAACCCAGCTGCAGACAGGGGTGCTGCCGGTGCGTATCGATCACATAACGGTAGAACTCAATCAGATCCCAGTCGTCTTTCCCCCAGGGGAAGGAACGCCGGTTGTCCGGATCCGTCCAGCCGCACAGACCGGTTTCGTCCCCGTAGTAGAGCGTCGGGGCTCCGGGCCATGTCATCTGTATCACAACGGCCTGACGCAGAATTCCTTTGTTCACGCCTGCGGAAGCCGCCGCAGAATCTTTGCTGCCCAGGCGGCCGACTGTCTGGTTTGTCCGGGTCAGGAAACGGGAGTGGTCGTGGTTATCCAGCTGGTTCATCGCCCCTAACAGGGAAGCACCTCCGAAAGAACGGCCGCAATGCCGCATGGAAGCCAGGAAAGTTTCCGCATCACCCAGCAGTTCAGGCCGGGCTTTATCCGAATGTTTGTCCATTCCGGTAAGGAACCAGCTGACAGGTTCCATGAAAGCGTCATAGTTCATGACGGTATCCCATTCGCCGCCGGAAAGCCAGGGCGCTACGTTTCCATAGTGCTCCGCAAGAATGACAGCATCCGGGTTGGCTGCTTTCACCCGTTTGCGGAACTTCTGCCAGAAATAGTGGTTGAACGCAGGAGTATGGCCCAAGTCCGCAGCCACATCCAGCCGCCAGCCATCGACATTGAACGGAGGAGAAACCCACTTTTCCGCGATCTGAAGGACTTCCTCCTGCAGCGCCGCCGAACCCTCATAATTCAGCTTCGGCAAAGTGTCGAGTCCCCACCAGGATTCATATACATTGTCTTTTTCAAACAGGAAATATTCCCGATAACGGCTTTTTTTTGACTGCCAGGCGCCCATGGCTTCTTCGGGCATGCCCGCTTTTCTGTAAAAGCCGGGTCTGTCCATCCATTTGTGGAAAGAACCGCAGTGGTTGAATACTCCATCCAGGATGACCTTCATGCCGCGGCGGTGGATTTCCTCCACAAAATCCGCAAAAAAGCGGTCACTGGCTTCCAGGTTTTCCCTGGACGTCACACGACAGCGGTACCTCTCGGCGCCGGCGTTGCTTGCTGCTCCCGGGGGCAGCAGCCTGCCTTCGTCCTTCACAATTTTTGCCAGGTGCGGATCGATGTGATCATAATCCTGCCCGTCGTATTTATGATTGGAAGGGGAAACAAAAATCGGGTTCAGGTAAAGCACCTGGACTCCCAGTGTCTGCAGATAGTCCAGCTTATCCAGAATTCCCTGCAGGTCGCCTCCGTAAAAGCGGGAAACATCCGAAACCTCCGGCAGGCTGTTCCAGTCTTTCACCTGCACAACCTGCTTATTATTCAGGTATACGTATTCCCCGTCCAGAACATCATTGGAAGGATCCCCGTTGCAGAAACGGTCCGTAAAGATCTGATACATGACTGCTCCGGGCAGCCAGTCCGGAACCCGGTATCCGGGACGGATGACAAACAGATCCTCCGGATCCGGTATCTGATCGGAAGCGCCTGCCCTGGAGTAATATACGATCCTGCGCAGAACACCTCTCCTCGTGGTTTCCAGTTCCTTTTCAGGGCCGGCCAGCAGTTCCTGCACCTCAAAATAGTAGGAAAAACCCTCTTCCACCGGCGGGACCAGGATCTCGTAAACCGCCAGTGCTCCTTCACTCCCGACCCGGTGCAGAATCCTTTTTTTCTTTCCGAAGACCAGGTAAATCCGAAGATTTGGAACATCCTCCGAAGAAGCCCGGAAGCGGATCGTTACCGATTCGCCGGTATCCGGCTGGAAAGGCTTTCGGAAACCGGGAGATTCATCTGAAAATAAGTAATTAACCTTCATAGACTCTCTTTGTGGAGTTTCACCGGCCTCTCTTCTTTCCCGGCCCGGTTTTCAAACAGAGCCTCAAATTCTTTCTGGTCAATTTTCTCTTTTTCCATCAGCAGGTTCGCGGATGCATGCAGGACATCCATATGATCCTCAATAATCCTTCTGGCATCCGCGTAACAGGAATCGATCAGATTCTTGACTTCCGTATCGATGGCAGCTGCCATCTTTTCACTGTAGCCGCGGGTATGCCCGAAGTCCCGGCCGATGAAAATCTCGTCATCACCGCCGTAATGGATCATGCCGATATTTTCCGACATACCATACTTGGTGACCATCTTTGTTGCCATCTCCGTCGCCTGCTTGATATCCTGAGATGCACCTGTGGTGTAGTCTCCGAAAATCAGCTGCTCGGCAATCCGTCCGCCCAGGGAAACCATGATTTCCTGAACCATGTGTCCCTTCGTTACGAACATTTCATCCCTGTCAGGCAGCGGCATGGTATAGCCGGCCGCCCCGAGACCTGTGGGAATGATGGAAACCGTATGCACCGGACCGACATCCGGCAGCACATGGAAGAGAATCGCATGCCCCGATTCATGATAGGCAGTAATCTTCTTCTCTTTTTCGGAAATAATGCGGCTTTTCTTCTCCACCCCGATGCCAACCTTGACAAAGGCTCCTTCCACATCTTCCTGATTCAGGTAAGGACGGTTGGCCTTGGCCGCGAGAATGGCTGCCTCGTTCATAAGGTTTTCCAGATCCGCACCGGAAAAGCCTGCGGTGGTGCGGGCTACCCTCTCCAGATCCACTTCCTCCGACAGAGGTTTGTTCTTTGCGTGTACTTTCAGGATCTCTTCCCGCCCGCGTACATCCGGCCGGCTGATTGCGATCTTGCGGTCGAAGCGTCCCGGCCTCATGAGGGCCGGATCCAGGATGTCCACACGGTTGGTGGCAGCCAGTACAATAATTCCGGAGTTGACGCCGAAACCGTCCATTTCCACCAGGAGCTGGTTCAGAGTCTGTTCTCTTTCATCATGGCCGCCGCCCATGCCGGAACCGCGCTTGCGGCCTACTGCGTCGATCTCATCGATAAAAACAATGCAGGGCTTATGTGCTTTTGCCTGTTCAAACAGATCCCTTACCCTGGACGCACCGACCCCCACAAACATTTCCACGAAGTCCGAGCCGGAAATCGAGAAGAACGGTACCTGGGCTTCGCCGGCAATCGCCTTGGCCATAAGGGTTTTACCCGTTCCGGGAGGGCCCACCAGCAGAACACCTTTCGGAATTCTGGCCCCGACCTGACGGTATTTTTCGGGATCCTTCAGGAAATCCACGATCTCCTGCAAATCCTCTTTTTCTTCCTGCAGACCGGCCACCTTGGAAAAGTCTACGTCTGTTCCGGTCACCAGATGGGCGCGGCTTTTCCCGAAATTCATCATCTGGGCGTTTCCGCCCGCTCCGGAATTGCCCCGCATAAACATACTCAGCATCACCACCATAACCGCACCCATAATCAGATAAATGATGATGGAGGAGGTATCGATGGGATGGCTGATATCCCGCAGCGTTACATCCGTGACTCCGGCTTCCTGCAGGAGGTTCTGGATTTCATTGACATCGCTTACAGCTGTCGTATAGGATTTTCCGTCCTGGTCCGTGAAAACGACAGAACCGGTCGGAACCTCTTCATTCTGGGAGATAACCGCAGATTTCACCTGGCCTCTCGCCAGCATTTGCTGGAGTTCCCGGACATTTGACGCTGTCGTTTCCCGGCCGTTCGTAAAGAAATTCCCAAGCAGATAATAGACTGCCAGGACGATCAGTGCCATGACAGCATACATGGGAAAGATCGGTCTTCCGTTTTGTCGGTTCAATATTTTTTCTCCTTTGGCTTTCCGGGCCGGCTCCCCGGCAGAGAGAAGGCTTCGGTTCCTCTATGAGTTTTACGATTCGGAAGCTTCCCCGCCGGTTTCCTCCAGAACACCCACATAGGGCAGATTCCGGTAGCGCTGGTCAAAATCCATACCGCAGCCTACCACAAACAGATCCTCGATCTGGAAGCCGCAGTAATCCACTTCCACTTCAAAGTGGACACGGCGGGAAGGCTTGTCCAGCAGCGTGCAGAGAGAAAGGCTTGCAGGTTTCCTGGCCCGCAGCACTTTCATCAGATAAGCCAGGGTATTCCCCGAATCGATAATATCCTCAATCAGCAGTACATCCCGGCCTTCGATCGGTTCATCCAGGTCTTTTATCAGTCTTACAATTCCCTTGGATACCGTTCCGGAGCCATAACTGGAACAGCTCATGAAGTCCATAGTCACGGGAATCGTCAGACGTTTTGCCAGTTCCGTGGTAAAAAAGACACTGCCTTTCAGAATACAGATCAGATGCAGGACTTTTCCCTTATAATCCTGATTAATCTGCTCCGCCAGCTGATCGATGCGGCTGGATACTTCCTGTTTGGAAATCAATGTACGAACAGTTTTCATCTTTCTTCTCCCTGAAAACGATGCGGCACTTCCCTGCTGAGAGGCGCCAGTCTTTAACACTTACACCAGACAGATTTCTTTCTGCTCCC
>CACZQT010000512.1 GCA_902783295.1 uncultured Lachnospiraceae bacterium | reverse complement strand
ATGGGACTGGGGGAAGAGGGAATGCAGCCGTTCTTCCGGGACGACCTGGCAGTGGTCTGTAATGGGGAGCTCTACGGGTTCCGCTCTTTGAAACAGTATCTGGAAAGTACGGGAGTATCCTTTGCCGGGGGGAGTGACTGCGAGCTGCTGATTCCCCTGTACGAAAAACTGGGCTGCGCCATGTTCAGTTTTCTGGACGCGGAATTTGCCCTGGTGCTGTACGACGGCAAAAAGGACTGCTTTATCGCAGCCAGGGATCCGATCGGAATCCGTCCGCTGTTCTACGGCTATGATGAGAACGGAGCGATTGTCTTTGCCTCGGAAGCGAAAAACCTGGTAGGCTTCTGCGGCCGGATCATGCCGTTTCCTCCCGGATATTATTATGAAAACGGAGAGTTTATCTGTTACTGCGATCCTTCGGCCGTTACCCGTCCTTACAGCACGGATGACCTGGAGACTACGTGCCGGGAAATTCATGACCGTCTGCTGAACGGGATTGAAAAGCGTCTGGATGCGGATGTCCCGCTGGGATTTCTTCTGTCCGGCGGTCTGGACTCTTCCCTGGTCTGCGGGGCTTCGGCAAAGCTTCTGCCGCACCCGATAGAAACATTTGCCATCGGTATGGACATTGATGCCATTGACCTGAAATATGCCCGGGAAGTTGCTGAGTATATCCACAGCAATCATCATGAAGTCATCATTTCAAGAGAAGATGTGCTCGCTGCCCTGGAGCCGGTGGTGGCTGCGCTGGGAACGTATGATATTACAACTATACGGGCGTCCATCGGGATGTACCTGGTCTGCAAATGGATTCACGAGAATACGGATATCCGCGTCGTTATGACGGGGGAAATATCCGATGAACTGTTCGGCTATAAATACACGGATTTTGCACCGGATGCGGCTGCATTCCAGGAGGAGGCGCAGAAGAGAATTCGGGAGATCCATATGTACGATGTACTTCGGGCAGACCGGTGTATCGCGGTAAACTCCCTGGAATCCCGTGTGCCTTTTGGCGATCTGGCTTTCGTGGATTATGTAATGCACATAGATCCCGAGAAGAAGATGAACCGCTATGGCATCGGCAAATATCTTCTGCGGCATGCCTTTGAAAAGGATGCCCTGATCCCTCACAGCATCCTGATGAGGGAGAAGGCGGCTTTTTCCGATGCGGTAGGACATTCCATGGTGGACGACCTGAAGGAATATGCCGAAAGCCTGTATACAGACGAGGAATTTGAAACACGGAGAAAGCAGTATTCCTTTGCCGCCCCGTTTACCAAGGAATCCCTGCTGTACAGGGAGCTGTTTGAAAAATACTATCCCGGGCAGGCGGAGATGGTTGTCGACTTCTGGATGCCGAACCGGAACTGGGAAGGCTGCAATGTCAATGACCCGTCCGCAAGGGTGCTTTCCAACTACGGAGACAGTGGGAAATAGTCTTTCACAATCCCGATATATATGATATGATGATGACAGGAACTGACAATATCGCCGCAGAATGTACAGACAGTTTCAGGCAGCTGCTGCCTGTTCTGCACCTGCGGAAATCCGGAAAATATAGTTTTCAGGAAAGGAGCAGAGACATGAAGTCATCATCTGTCATCAGAAACACCGGTATGGTTTTCTTTGCCGCTTTCGCATTCTGTCTGGCCGCTGTCCTTGCAGACATCCGGCCTGTACATGCTGCGGTATCCGCTTACAGTGCGATCGAGGGAGAAAACTACGACGATAACAGCAGCAAGGGCGTCAGTGATTCATGGGAAAACGGTGGTGAAATTGTAAGCCTCGGATGGATCAACAGCGGGGACTATGCCTGTTATAAGAACGTGGTGTTCGGGTATGGGATCAGCAAATTTACAATCCGTTATTCGAAGAAGATCCTTGCAAATGTGGACATTCGGATCACTCTGGACAAACCGGATGGAAAATATGTAGGAGACCTGTCGCTCAGTTCCAGAACCGGGTCGAACTGGACGGATTTTGTAACGGCTTCTGCAAAGATGAAGAAGGAGATTTCGGGTACACATGATGTTTATCTGAAATTTACCAGTATTGAGCCCCGGGAACAGCTGCTTCATATTGACTGGTTTAAGTTTGCGCCTTCGGATTCAGCCGACCTGTCCCTGCCTCCTGTCGGGTACACGGTAAGCGACAAGGATGGGGTAAAGTACAAGGTACTGAAGGGGCAGAAAACGGTGGAAATCATCAGCATTCCCACCAGTATGGAACTCTGGTATATGAAAAATACGGTGACTCTCAGCAGCAGTGCCGGAAAGGCTGTTCTGAAGGTTACGAAAGTAGCTTCGAACGCTGCGAAAAACTGCAGGAAACTGAAGGTTGTTTATATCGGGGAAAACGTTTCCACGGTGGAAAAGAACGCTTTTGCTGGATGCACAAATCTGAACACGGTGATTTTCATGGGGACAGCCGCCAAAAAGAATGTCAGCCCGGCTGCTTTCTATGATATCAAGAAGAAGGCTGTCATCTACATTCCTCCGAAGACGCTGAGTGCCGTGAAAAAGGCATTCCAGGCAAATAAAAAGATCAAAGCGAAATCCTTCCGCTATAAGAAGTACGCAGCGGTTGGATAAGCAGGACAGGGGGACAGTCCCTTTGCTCTTATTACCGGACCGGGGAAGCGCCGCACGAGGCGCTTCTTTCGGATTTTGAAAGGAAATGATTCTATGAAACAGGAAAATATCGTCATTCTGGACTTTGGGGGGCAGTATAAACAGCTGATCGCCCGGCGTATCCGCGAATGCGGTGTCTATTGTGAAATTCATCCGCATACAATTTCTGTGGAAGAAATTCTCGCCATGAATCCAAAGGGGATCGTCTTCACCGGTGGACCGAACAGCGT
>CACZQT010000511.1 GCA_902783295.1 uncultured Lachnospiraceae bacterium | reverse complement strand
GAACAGGTACAGGAACCCGGGACAAAGACCTACACAATCTGATCATTTTTATTGCCATGACGGAGAATCGTCATGGCAGTTTAAAAATGCGACAAATATCAGCAGAATACGACATATATGCAATACATGGGGAAGGAAAACAGATATACTGTCCTTACAGATGTGATCTGTGAATCCAACAACGGAGGAATCAGACAATGAAAGTGTTTATGATCGGCGGCACCGGCCTTCTGGGCAGCGAAGCCGCAAAGGAACTCATCAGCCGGGGACATGAGGTCAGCTCGATCGCACTGCCGCCGCTTCCCGCAGGCGCGGTGCTGCCGCCGGAGATGAAGATTGAATACGGTAATTATCTGAAAATGACAGATGATGAAATCCGCGGGCACCTGACCGGGTGCGAAGGGTTTGTGTTCGCTGCCGGCGTGGATGAACGGGTGGAAGGGCCGGCTCCGATATATGACCTCTATAAGAAATACAACATCGATCCGGTGAAACGCCTGCTGTCCCTCTGTAAGGAATGCGATGTGAAGCATGCTGTGATCCTGGGTTCTTATTTCTCCTATGCGGCAAAGAAATGGCCGGAAAAGAAACTGACGGAGATTCATCCCTATATCCGCAGCCGCATCGACCAGGAAGAAGCAGCCATGTCCTTCGCCAGTGAAGATCTGGATGTAGCTGTTCTGGAACTGCCCTATATCTTCGGCACCCAGCCCGGCCGCAAACCAGTATGGGTTTTCCTGGTGGAAAACGTGATGAGCATGAAAAAGGTGACGATGTATCCGACCGGCGGCTCCACCATGGTAACGGTCCATCAGGTGGGCCAGGCCATCTCCGGCGCGCTGGAAAAGAACAAGGGCGGGAACTGTTATCCGATCGGCTGGTATAACCTGACCTGGCCGGAAATGCTGAAGATCGTTCATAAGTATCTGGATTGCCCGGATAAGAAGATCATCACCATTCCGAAATGGATGTATGCCCTGGGCTGCAAAAAGATCATGAAAGAGCAGGCAAAGAAAGGCATCCAGGGCGGCCTGCACATGGTGAAATTTGCGGATATCATGTGCTCCAATCTCTTTATCGACAAGTCGGAGGGGTGCCTGAAACTGGGCGTGACAGAGGACGATATCGACGCCGCTATCGGCGATTCCATCCTGCTGTGCAAAGCGGTGATCGAGAAGAAGACGGAAGTCCTCGGCATGAAGGGAGAATAATCAGATGAAAGTACTCTTAACAGGCGCTGCCGGCGGCATGGGGCAGGAAAGCCTGAAACAGATGGCAGCTGACAGCGGAAAATATGATATAATCGCTTTGGACCTGGACAATGAAAGCTGCCGGAACCGACTTCATCCCTTCGAGAGGAACAGCCGGATCCGGATCATGCTTGGCGACCTGACGGACGTGTCTTTCGTCGAAAAAGCGGTTCAGGGCTGCGATCTGGTCCTTCACGTAGCCGCGTTCGTTTCACCGGCTGCGGATTATTATCCGAAGAAAGCCATGGAGGTCAATTACGGTGGAACACGGAACCTGATCGAAGCAATTAAAAAACTGAAGCAGGAAGATACTACCCGGTTTGTGTATATCGGAACCGTTGCGGAAACAGGCGACCGTATGCCGCCAATCCACTGGGGCCGAGTGGGCGATCCGATCAAACCCAGCATGTTTGATTACTATGCGGTATCCAAGATCGCTTCGGAGCGGTATGTGATCGAAAGCGGGTTAAAGCACTGGGCCAGCCTGCGGCAGACCGGCATTATGGGTCCGGCAATGGCGAAGATCCGGGATTCGATTCAGTTCCATAACTGCCTGGACAATGTGCTGGAATATGTGTCTGACAGGGATTCCGGAAGGCTGATGTGCCATCTGGCTTCCTACATGGATACAGGAAAACTGCCTGAAGAATTCTGGGGACATATATACAACATAGGTGGCGGCGCCTCCTGCCGGGTGGATACATATACCATGTACAAACTCATGTATGGTGAGATCGGAATCAAAAATATCGACTATGTTATTGACCCTAAGGTCAACGCTACATTAAACTTTCATGGCCAGTATTATCTGGATTCAGACAAACTGGAGAACTATCTGCATTTCCGTTCGGACAGTATGCAGTACTTTTATGACGCGTATCTGAAGGGACTTGGCGCGGCAAAACCGTTCGGGAAAATCATCTGCAAACTGCCCGGCGGACAGAAGCTGATGGGAACAATCATTAAGAGCACATTCAAAAAAGCCCTGAACGGAGAGCATGGAACAAAGCATTTTATTGACGCCAACATGGAAGACCATATTGACGCCTACTGGGGAAGCAGAAAGAAATGGGAAGCCTTACCGGACAAAGCCAGCGAGATGGACCATTTTACCGACTGGGACAAGGTGATCCACATTGATCATGGATATGATGAAAGCAAACCGGAAGAAGAGCTGACCTTGGAGGACATGAAAGGCGCAGCCAGATTCCGTGGCGGAGAGTGCCTGAGCGATACGATGGACAAAGGTGACTGGCAGAGCAAGCAAACTTACCGCTGTGCTTTCGGCCATACCTTCGAGGCCAGCCCACGTCTTGTGCTTGAAGGGGGACATTGGTGCCCGGAATGTGAACGGAAGAGCTGGAACTATGGCGCCCGGGCCAAGGTTGATCCGTTCTTCGCCCAGGTGTGGAATCCGCTGCATGATCCGGATGAAATGAGGGAATATTCCAAGGAAGTAACTGAGCTGGAAGTCTGAACGCGTTGTATGGAGGACGGAAGATGAAAAGACACCTGGCGATCGATATCGGTGCGTCCAGCGGGCGGCACATCGTCGGCTGGTCAGAGAACGGAGAAATCCGGACACAGGAAACATACCGTTTCCCGAACGGCGTCACGGAGAGGGACGGGCATCTGGTGTGGGATACTGACGCGTTGCTGTTCCATGTGAAGGCAGGAATCGATGAAGCCCTGAAGGAGTTTCCGCAGATCGAAAGCCTGTCTGTGGACACCTGGGCGGTGGATTATGTGCTGATGAGGGAAGACCGGGAAACCATGCCCTGCTATGCCTACCGGGACGGCCGCACGGAAGCGGCAATCCCGCAGGTGCATGAGAAGAGCTCCTTTTCTGATCTCTACCGCCGCACCGGCATACAGTTCCAGCCCTTTAACACCATCTATCAGCTGTACGATGACAAGCTGGCGGGAAGGCTGGAGGGTGCCACGGATTTCCTGATGATCCCGGAATACCTGATGTATAAGCT
>CACZQT010000510.1 GCA_902783295.1 uncultured Lachnospiraceae bacterium | reverse complement strand
TTGCCGCTGCTGCCCTGGTAAACCCGCTTTTCTAGAAACATGGGGTTTTTATCGGCCTTGCCGATGCCGTAGGTGGGAATGACCACCGTTTCCTGCCAGACCTCCGCCCGGCCCGCCTGATGCTGCATGAAACCGCTTCCTTTCCAGTGCTTCCTCTGTTATGCCTGTCCGTTCTTTTCCCGGCCCAGCCGGTATTCTGTGGGCGTGATGCCCTGGGTTTTTTTGAAGGTGAGGCAGAACATGCTTTCCGAAGCGTAGCCCGCCTCCGCCGCCACGGCGGCCACCGTTTCATCCGTATGGGCCAGCAGATATTTGGCGTGGTTCATCCGGGACGCGATGATGTACTGCCGGGGCGTTGCCCCCGTGGTTTGGGTAAACACCCGGATAAAATGGTATTCGCTCATGGACGCCTGCCTGGCCATTTCGGCAATGGAGGGCTCCCGGCCCGGATGCTGGTTCAAATGGGCGATGATGGCCCCCAGCGCCGCCTGCCGCCCGCCGTTTTTCTCCGATTCCGGGATGGGCCGCAGGGCGGTGAGCGCCTGGGTGAGCAGCAGCGCCATTTCCGCTTCCTTTTCCGGGGAAGGATCGGCCAGAAGGCTGTAAACGCCCTGAATGCACCGCCGGGCTTCCCCCGCCCGGGCGCTTTGGATCACTGGCCCCCGGGCCGCAATCCATTCCGCATAGCCCCGGGCTGATACCCCGTCAAAATGCACCCACAGGGCGCGCCAGCCCTTGGATGATCCATAGCCGTGGGGCTTGTGGCAGTCCAGCAGCACCGCGTCCCCGGCCCGGGCGTAAAAGCGTTTTCCCTCGCTTTCTATTTCCGCTTCCCCGCCCAGGATCACCTCCAGCAGCCAGCTGTCATAGGAAGCCCGTTCCAGATGATACCCCGGCTGATAGGCAAAATCCCCCGCGCAAAGGGGATACAGCCAATAATCCCGGGCCAGCTTGCTGGGCGCATAGTTGTAATAGCAGGACTCAGGCATGATCAGCGGTTCAGCCGGGCGCATCTTCCTCTCCCCTTTGCTGAATTGTGTTCTTTCCTTTGCTTATTGTAGCATAGAAAGAAAGCAATCTTCAAGCCTGAATCCTGCTCATTCATTGCTGAAAATTGCTTTCTGTTCATCGCGTATATCAGGCGAATCGTTGCAGGCAGCCGGGATGAGGAGCTGCCTGCAATTTGAACCATTTCTTTCCCACTGCGCAGAGAATCATCCTCGTGCATTTCCGTCTTTGGAGGGTCTGTCCGGCATGGCCGCGTTATACTGATCCACCAAGGTTTCCAGCTTCAAAAAATCGAAGGTCATCAGGTCGTTCTCCAAAGCGGCCTGCCATTCCCATTCCGGGGCGGGCAGATCATAATCGTTAAACGTGAAGATGCCATTTTCCACTTTCGCTGTCCAGGTCTGCGCATCCGAACAGAGCGTCAATGCCCATTTGCCTTCCAGGTATTCAAAGGTCATCCAGATATGGTTTTCCAGGGGTACTTTCTCCCAGTCCACCGGGCCATCTGGCAGCTTCATGTAATAATCCATGAGGATGGCGGAATCATCATGATACGTTTCCAGATAGCAATGCTGCGGGAATGCATCCCGGACAAATTCTGCGTCCTCCGTGATGATACGGAGGTATGAATGCCCGGTTTCTTCTTCCAAGTATTCCAGCGTCCGCATGTCGTCTTCGTCCCAGTCGTAGGAATAGCGTGGATCGATATATTGTTCCGGCTTCCCGATTTCTGAAAAGGCGTCTATAGCAGCCGTGCAGACGATATCCGCATCAACCAGCACCAGCCAATCGCCGTTTTGCTTTTTTCCGATGAGCCACGCCAGGGGGAAATCATCATCCGAAAGAGGAGCTGGCAGCCCATTCAGCGCTTCGTTCAAACGCTCGGCGTCTGCGTCTTCATACGCATAAGACGGGAAGCCGCAGGGAACGGAAAATCCATCCTGCCCGAAAACCAAATCCTCCCGGCAGAACCAGCCCGTCATGCCGTCATGCTCACCGCCGATCTGCAGCAGCACCCAGCCATCCCGTTCTTCTTTGACGTGCCCAAACAGCCGGGCATAGCAGGAAGCAAAGATATTTCCCCCCGGCGCGTCCCGCATTGGAGCACCGTTTTTGCCCACGCAGGCCCAGCCCGAGGCATCAATGAAGGCCAATACGCTGCTGTTCCTTAAAGGCACGAGGGACAAGTCCATCTCCGTCAGCAGCAATGGGAAGGCGGGCACACCGGGATAACACTGGTTACTGCTATTGATAGAAACGCCATTCCCAACATCCCATACGAAATCGTTTCCAAAGCTCCAGATGCCCCAGCCTGTGTTGATCCCGTCCACATGCGGCGCATCTGTGGCACAGCTCACATAAACCAATCCATCATCCACCATCAATTCCAGCTCATCGCTTCCGGAATGGATATCATTCAGGTAAAAGGGTTTCGCTTGTGCGGGGGATGAAATGATCCTGTCATATGATTGGCCGTTCCAGTATGCGATCACGATGCGCTGGTCTTCCTCCTCATTCCCGGCGACACCAATAAGCTTATCTGGAAAAGCGCCGAGATACTCCCATTGCTCATCATCCTTTAGCAGGAATTCCGCGCACCACGGAATTTTTTCCACGTCGATCCAACTGCGCAAAGCGCTCTCGGCTTCCTCCCGGGTCAGGCTTTCGATCAGCTCCACGGTCAAGGAGGATATGGGAACAGGGGCTATATCCTCTTCGTCATATTGTATTTCTTCCCCCGCCCAAAGGGGATTGGTCAGAACGTGCAGCGTCTTTTGGATCAGCACGTCTTCGGCCGTCCGGTACAGCCCCACGCTCACATGCCGCGCCAACTCATCATGCCATTTTCCGGAGCCATATGCCGCAGCAAAACTCACCTTCCAGTCCGGGTAATCCTCCGCCACCTGGGAAAGCACCAGCGCTTTGTCATCCATGGAGAGCGAAGCATGAGCGCCGGTTGTCAAAGCGCAAAAGAGTGCCAGCAGCAGAACCAATATTCCGA
>CACZQT010000509.1 GCA_902783295.1 uncultured Lachnospiraceae bacterium | reverse complement strand
GGCCTGGTCAAGGGTTACAATTTTACGGCGACTTACAGGGAAAACCCGGTAGTCTACGAGGATCCCACAATCCGTGTGGAATTCCACGGGAGCAAGGAAACGGAAAGGATCCGGGTCGAGGGAAACAAATACTTTACGCGGTATTTTTACGCGTTCGTCACGATCGGCCATCCCTCACAGATCAGAACCGCTCCGGCGGATACGTCCAGGGGGTTTGCCGGAAACAGCGCCAAACAGGTCAAACAGATGGCACAGATGTACAATGCCGTACTGGCGATCAACGGGGATTTCTTCAGCCGCGGGGGCGTAAAAGAAGCGAAGTACTGTCTCCGTCAGGGCGTCGTATACCGGGATGCTGTGACGGACTACCTGGATATGCTTTTAATCGATGAAGACGGGGATTTCCATATTTATAAAGCAGGGCCGGAACTCGCAGGGATGAACAAGGAAGAGATCGACGGAAAGAAAATTATAAACGCTTTCCAGTTCGGGCCGGCGCTGGTGATCGACGGGGAGCCGGTTGCCGATGAAATCATTACGGACAGGGGACATGCTCCGGCGATGTCAGAACCGGATATCCTGAATCCGCGGATGTGCATCGCGCAGATTGACAAGCTGCAATACTTTGTGCTGGCAACATGGCATGGGGTTACGCTGCCGCAGCTGCGCGACCTGGTGCTGAGCATTACACCGTGCCAGACGCTGTACGTGCTGGACGGCGGGAATTCTTCCCAGATGGTCTACCTGAAGACACATATCAACCTGAATGAGGGACAGAATGACCGGACTGTCTCAGATATGATCTGGTTTGCAAGCGCTTATCAGGACTGAGCTGAAAGATGGCGATTGCCAATATGCTCCACTACAGCGAGGGCGATGAGACCGACGGCCATCACCGAATAAGTGAGAAGCCGGGGAACGGGCTCGCCGTTCAGAAGGATCTTTCCTTCCAGCATAAACTCCTCTGCGATGGTGAGACCGCAGACAACCAGACCCACAAGGGCGGGGATCCATGAAGCGAAGCGACGCTTTCCGCATTTGAATCCATACCAGATGAGCACACCTTGCACAAACAGATAGCAAACCAGCTGCTCCACATGAAGAAGCAGGATGTCAATTGTGTCTGTCCGCAGGCTTTCAAGAATAATCTGCGGCAGGCAGATATAGAAAAGAGTACGAAGGAAGCGGCGCGGTTCATCCCGATGGACGACAGACAGAACGCAGGCGATGAGGGAAGCGATTCCCTCAAACATGAAAACCGCGAGCATGGATTCCGAATAGTCCTCACCGTAGAAGACATTGACTGCCAGGGGAAAAGGCAGCGGGTTCTCCAGAATATCCCCAAGGCCTGTCGGGAAAAGGAAGTACTCGGCGAACCGGGCAGCGGCAGCGATCAAAGCGCCGGCAGCCGCGAAGGAGTTCAGTGTCTGCCGCGCGGGGAGATGGAAGATCTTTGCTGTAAGGAAGACAGAGAGGGTAACGCCGGCAACCCCGCCGAAAAAGGAAAGTTCCTCCGTCTGCAGCGAAGACCAGTAACGGCCCACACCGATTTCAACGATTACGAAAAAACGGAAAATAAAATAGAACAGCTTGGCTCCCAGAAGCCCGAGGACGGTGCCCAGAATGAGGACACAGGCACCCGCTGAAGCAGCACGCCCGGTGGACAGCGCCTGCTGTTTCCGGAGGGAAAAAGAAAAGAATACGCAGGCACACAGAACACTGATGCCCAGCGAAATCAGATACGCGGTCAGGTTATATTCGATCATAGGGATGCCTCCGACGTTGCTGCAAAGCTTTGCAGGCGGTTCTCACGTTCTGCCGGCAGCAGTGACATTCTATCACAAGGGAAGGCGGGATTGCAACGAAGAGAGGAAGGTTGTACCGGGCTGTGACTTATGGTAAAATTGCGATAGAAAAACAGACTGGAGGAGTAGCATGAAGATACTGGTTACGGGCGGTGCCGGATACATCGGAAGCCATACCTGCGTGGAACTGCTGGAGGCCGGACACGAGGTCGTGATTGTGGACAACCTGTACAACGCCAGCCGGAAGGCGGTGGACCGGATC
>CACZQT010000508.1 GCA_902783295.1 uncultured Lachnospiraceae bacterium | reverse complement strand
TAGGAAATTCCTCCGGATTTCCTATGAGATAAAAACACTCCGTGTGGGTGCGCAGGTGCGCGTAAAGGTATTTTGCCGGCGAAGCCGTCCGCGCACCGCGCGAGAGTTTCGCCAAGGCGAAACTCTTTCTTGTCTCACTCCGTGTAGGCGCTTGCCCTTCCGGGGGACTAGCGTCAGGTACTGACCAAAGTGGAACGTAAGGCGCAAGGGTACGTAAGGAAGATGTCACTTCGCGACTGTGTCTGACGCGCAATGTCATTCTTTATCGCTTCCGTCCGGGAATTCAGATGTCAGTTCTTGGAATATCCGTGAAATTGTGATATGATTTACCGTAGTACAGCAGTGAATTATGGAAGTATGCCCCTTAAGAATGCACTGACTATGCAATTTAATGATTTTCTCAGTACGGAAGTGTAAAACATTGAAACTGAATTCCGTAAAAAAGAAAGTAATGAATCGATGAAAAATAAAGCTGTGAAACAAATCATGATCTGCGGCGGTATTCTGATTGTTCTTTGTATTATATGCCGCCTGACGTTTGTGAATTCTTATACGATTTATTACCCGATCCGGGAGATGACAAATCCGGAATCGAATATACCTGGAAATGTTGATGACAGCAAGAATCATGTCATACTTACCTCTGCAGAACAGCCGGGATTTGTTAAGATCAGTGAACCGGAGATACGGAACGGATACGCGAAGATCATAATTCGTCCTGAAAAGCCCGGAAAAACGGATATAAATGTAGAGGAGGACGGAAAAGGATACAAGACAATGCATCCGCTGCGGATCGGACGGTTTTTGACGGTTTATGATTCCGCTACCGGTGGATTTACCGGGGATAATATCATTCTTATTGCGGTTACGGTATTCTGCCTGCTTGTGAGCCTGATTACGCTTCGTGCTTTCCTTGAAGCGAAAGGCCCGGAATTCTATTCATATTACAGTATTTTTTACGCAGGCGCTTTTCTTTTCTCTTTTGCCACTTTTTTACTGATGCTCATGGTTACGTGGAATCACCTGACTGACCCGGGAAATTATAACATGTTAGGTGCGTATTCTGCCATCTGCGGGGCTGCCGGCAGCTTTATGCTTCTTACGCTTCCGTTGATCCTGCTTTTTGCCGCTGCGATGATTGTAAGCAACATAGAACTGCTGCGCCATGAGAGCCCAAGATTGAAAAATCTGTTGGGAATCCTGATTGGTGTTTTGCTGATTGCAGGGGAGATCCTGGGACTATATCTGAAAATGAGATATTTCGCAGGTTCAGAACTGGAATATCGTCTCAATATTACATTTGAAAACGTATATGCAACCTGTTTTGCGTATTTTGAATGTATGCTGGCCGGAGCTGTCATATGCGGCTTAAAAGCAGCCGGACATACTCCGCCATATGACAGGGATTACATTGTTATCCTGGGCTGTTATTTCAGGAAAGACGGCAGCCTGCCGCCTCTGCTGAAAGGCCGCGTGGACCGGGCTGTGGAATTCTGGAAAAAACAGAAAGAAGAAACGGGTAAAGAAGCTGTTCTGATTCCTTCCGGCGGACAGGGAGCTAATGAGTCCATGCCGGAAGCAGAAGCTATGAGCAGATATCTGGTATCCTGCGGCTTTCCGGAACATCTGATCCGAAAAGAAGATCAGTCGCGGAATACATACCAGAATATGGAGTTTTCCAAAGCGCTGATAGAAAAGGAAGGCAAAGATTCGAAAACCGCTTTTTCGACTACGAATTATCATGTGTTCCGGAGCGGTGTGTGGGCCGGTCTGGCCGACCTGCCGGCGGAAGGTATGGGAAGCAGGACTAAATGGTGGTACTGGCCGAATGCTTTCATGAGGGAGTGTGCCGGCTTGCTTCAGAACCGTCTGAAACAGGAAGTATTGTTGATGCTTTTCTTTACGGTGCTGTTCGGAGTTCTGTCCATGCTGCTGGTTTGACAGATCGAAGACTTATATCCTGAAATTTGCGCAGTATACAGCCGGAACGGAGTCCTGATGTTTCCCTGAGAAATACAGCCGAAAACATCTTGTAAACAGCAGGAAAAAACCGTATAGTTAAGCTGGCCAGCGAAAATCTTTTGCACTTTGCAAAAAACAGTGCCATAAACAGACGGATGGTTCGCTGGAAACACAGATTAGTCTGGATAAAGAAAGGGATTCAATCATAAATGAGTAAACAGGAAATAGAAGACTGGACGGAAGAAGACTTTCCGGAAAAAGGCGGAAAACGAAAACGCCTGAGCGGAATCTGGATATGGATTGTTCTTTTATTGATACTTGTGGACCTGGGAGCTATGGCATTTTTCCTCCAGGAGGGATATGTTCGCAGGCATTTCCTGTCCGGAACCACTGTGAACGGGCAGGATGTTTCCGGAATGACAGCAGATGAAGTCCGAAAACAGATTTCCAGGGAAACCCAGGATTATACGCTGCTGATTTCAGAACGGAGCGGAGACGGGAGTGATCCCGTTAAGGAAGCCATCAGCGGCAGCGAAATCGGTCTGGAGGTTTCTTTTGACGACAGTCTGGAAAGAGCACTTCACGCACAGACTTCCGGCAGATGGATCAAACGTATGGGCGGGCAGACAGCCCTGACGATGAATACTATGCTCCGTTATGATGAGACGGCCTTTCAGCTGAAAGTAAAGCAGCTGAAGTGCTTTGAATCCAGCTTTATCCGTTCTCCGGAGGATGCTTCCATTTCTTCCTACCAGAGTGGGATCGGGTATCAGGTAGTCCCCGAAGTGGAGGGAAATACCCCGGTGGAAGAAGGGATTCTTAGCGCACTTTCCACGGCGGTTCTGAAACTGAGAACTACTGTGAATCTGGACAAGGTAAACGGTGCGTATGTTGAGCCGAAAGTCCGGGTCGCCGATTCCGGTCTGCAGGAACGCGTCGACAAGATGAACTTCTTTGCGAATATCCGGATCGTTTATCATTTTGATGACAAGACAGAGGTACTGGACGGGGAAAAGATCCATCAATGGATTGTCGTAAAGGATGACGGAGAAGTTACGCTGAATACGGCCGGTTCTGACGAATATGTAGTGTACCTCCGGAAGAAATACGCAACGATCTACTCCTCGAGGACGTTTATGACCAGTTATGGCGTTGAGGTGGAATTCCCGGCAGAGCAGGGAGGAGATTACGGCTGGTGGATGAACTGGTCGCAGGAACAGCAGGAACTGAAAGCCATGCTGCTGGCCGGTATCAGCGGAGACCGCGAGCCGTTATATTTCCAGAGAGCAGCAAGCCATGGAGAGCACGATTATGGAAACACGTATGTGGAAGTCAATGTGACGGCACAGCATGTTTTCTTTTATAAAAACGGCATCCTGTGGATGGAATCAGACTGCGTCACCGGGAACGCCAACCGGGGGAACGACACGCCGGATGGAGTTTACGTGATCAAATACAAGGAGCGGAACGCGACTCTGGAAGGGGAAAACTATTCTTCACCGGTATCTTTCTGGATGCCTTTTAACGGGAATATTGGCCTGCACGATGCTACCTGGCGGTCAGAATTCGGCAATGATCTTTATTTATCCTCAGGATCGCACGGTTGTGTCAACCTTCCCTATGCATTTGCCAAGGAGCTGTACAGTCTCGTGCAGGGAAAAGATGAGGATAAGGGACTGGTCGCAGGAACTCCGGTGATTGTTTATCATCTGGACGGTACGGAATCTGATTCTTCGACTTATCAGGATGAGTTCGATATCGCGCAGGCTACGATCGACGCGATCGACTATATAGGGACAGTGCAGAAGACCAAGGAATGTGAAAAACGAATCAAACGCGCCAGGGATCTGTATGATGATCTGAGCCGGTCCGGAAAGAGCTATGTGGTCAATTATGATGATCTTCTGGAAGCGGAAGATGCTTACGACAGGCTGTAGCGGAGAAGGAGATTTTTAGGGCTGTGAAAAAGAACATTGTCCTGATCGGGATGCCGGGATGCGGCAAGAGCACGGTGGGAGTCGTTCTCGCTAAAATTCTGGGGTATCAGTTTCTGGATTCGGATCTTCTGATTCAGTCACAGGAAAAAAGGATCTTAAGCGAGATTATCCGTGAAGAGGGACTGGACAGATTCCTTTTGATTGAAGAGGAGGTCAATGCCGGGATCAGCGCAGAGAGCACTGTCATAGCCACCGGAGGCAGTGTGATCTACGGGAAGAAGGCCATGGAACATCTGAAAAAAAACGGTATTGTGGTTTACCTGAAGCTTCCGCTGCAGGACATTGCCGTTCGTCTGGGAGACCTTACAGACCGGGGGGTGGCTCTCAGGCCGGAGCAGACGTTGGCAGATCTCTATGCAGAACGTGTTCCGCTGTATGAATTATATGCGGATATAGTCCTGGAAGCAGGCAGTCTTTCCATATCTGAAACCGCTTCCGAGATCAGGAGGATTATAAAGGAAAAGAGGGCAGACGTTTGACAGACGCGCTGCCGCATGATACAATGAAACTGCATCGGTTCCATCCGGTGCATAACGGCAAAGGGTTTTTTAGGGGAAGCCGGGAGGGCGTTCATGAACAGAAAAAACAAGGGAGAAGCTGTGAATGCTTTCTATGATGCAGTGCTGCAGTTGAAGACTCGGGAGGAATGCAACGCGTTTTTTGATGATGTATGCACGATCAATGAGCTGGTTTCCATTGCGCAGCGGTTTGCGGTAGCCAGAATGCTGAGATCCGGAAATACATATCTGGAGATTGCAGAAAAAACAGGGGCTTCTACAGCAACCATCAGCCGCGTAAACCGGAGCCTGAATTACGGAAGCGACGGATACAAGATCGTCCTGGACCGTATGGAGGATCAGAACCCTTGAGTTCCGGTCTGTACAGAGAACTTCAGCATCGAAAAAGAGCAGGAGGAGGCTTGCCTTCTCCTGCTCACATTATAAGCGCTTCTTTTTGGACTTTGCTGCCGTCTTCTTATCAGGTGCAGCAGTCTTTGTTCCGGAATTCAGTTTCATCCGGTCTATGACGGATTCGATCATTCTTTTCTTCAGGGAGATATCGAAGGCCAGGAGACAGGTGAAAACAAAGTCCTTCAGAAAGGAGACCCCTTCCAGCCCCGGATTTGCTTCTTCAAAGGCTTTTTCTGCCAGTTCCGCCATCTTGAAGACATCTTTTCCACTCTCGCGGAACATTTCTGATTCCTGCTTAAGGATGCTCTGGTAGATGCTCTGCATATCCGGTACAGAGCTTTTGTCCCAGAAGGATGAGGTCAATGGCTGAAGGAGGGTGCCGATATCCTTGATGCTGAGGACGTTTTTCATATAATAAATATAATTCAGCAGCAGAAGGTGCTCGGGACGATATTTTTTCCGGACAGGTGCGGGCAGCAGCCGGTTTTTCGTGTAGTTATTGATCATCGTCCGTGTGAGGATTTTATCCTCCGGATTACGCCTCCAGCCTTTCAGATGTTCCTCCATAAAAGAAGTAACCTGATCCATATACAGTTCCATGGAGGGGAGGGCATCGGGATGAAGATAAGGAGTATGGGAGATTTTATCCCATAATTTCTGAATATCCGAAAAACTGTACATGTGTTCCTCTCTTACAGACGCGGCCCGATGTGCCGGTCATAGGAAGGTATAAATGAAACTTTACATCACATTATTATAAACAATGATCTACGGGATTGCAATATCGGGAAAAGGGAGACAAAAGGATTCATGGATATATACCTGCAGAACTTAAATGAGGCGCAGAGAACCGCCGTCCGGACGACAGAAGGTCCGGTCCTGGTGCTGGCAGGAGCCGGCTCCGGAAAAACCAGGGCTCTTACCTGCCGGATTGCCTACCTGATCCGGGAAAAAGAAGTCAAACCGTGGAACATTCTGGCCATTACTTTTACCAACAAAGCAGCCCGTGAAATGCGAAGCCGTGTAGATGCCCTGGTGGAAAATGGAGCGGATGCTGTCTGGATCTCTACGTTCCATGCAGCCTGTGCCAGAATCCTGCGGCGGCATGCGGATTCAATCGGCTACACCTCCAGCTTTACCATTTATGATACGGATGACCAGAAAACCCTGATGAAACAGGTGACGAAACAGCTGAATCTGGATCCGAAAGACTACCGGGAAAAGGCAGTTCTGGCAGAAATCTCAACGGCTAAAAATGCTCTGATCGGACCGGAGCAGTACAGAAAAGAGCATGATGACGATTATCGGGGAAGAAAGATCGCAGCCTTATATGCGGAATATCAGCGGCAGCTGCTCCAGAATAACGCCATGGATTTCGATGACCTTCTCTGCAATACGGTGGAATTGTTTACAAAGGATCCTTATGCTCTGGAGGAATACCAGGACCGGTTCCGGTATATTCTGGTAGATGAGTATCAGGATACGAATGCGGCCCAGTTCCGGATCACTTCCCTTCTGGCTGCCGGGCACCGGAACTTATGTGTGGTAGGCGATGACGACCAGTCTATCTACAAGTTCCGCGGGGCTGATATCCGGAATATCCTGGATTTTGAAAAAGAATATCCGGATGCAGCCGTGATCCGCATGGAACAGAATTACCGTTCCACGGGAAGCATTCTGGAAGCGGCCAACTATGTGATTGCCAATAACAGGGGAAGAAAAGGCAAAAAGCTCTGGACAGAGAACGACCGGGGAGAAAAGGTTGAGTTCCACAGGCTGGATACGGAGTACGAAGAGGCGGAATGGATTATCGGCCGGATTTTGCGTGGAAAGGAAACGGTTTCTTACGGAAATTGTGCTGTACTGTACCGTTCCAATGCCCAGTCCCGGATCCTGGAGGAAAAGTGTATCCAGTTTAACGTGCCGTACCGTCTGGTAGGCGGTGTGAATTTCTATCAGCGAAAAGAAATCAAGGATATGATCTGCTATCTGAAGACAATTCAGAACGGCCAGGATGACGTAGCTGTGCAGCGTATCCTGAATGTCCCCAGGCGCGGCATCGGGCAGGTTACCATGGAACGGGTTGCTATGTATGCTGCGGCTCATTCCATTTCTTTCTTTGAAGCCCTGGAGCAGGTAAAGCAGATTCCGGGAATGGAACGGTCCGGGAAGAAAATCAAGGAATTTACAGATCTGATTCACGACCTTCGCCGGTTTGCTGAGACATCCTCCATACAGACCCTGCTGGAGGAAATTCTTCAGAAAACGAAATATGAGGAAGAACTTCAGAAAGAAGGCGCTGTCGAAGCGCAGACCCGTATGGAAAACATCGGAGAACTGATTTCCAAAGCGGCGGGGTTTGAAGAAGAGGATGAGGAGGAGGATCCCCTGGGGCGTTTCCTGGAGGAAATTGCTCTGGTGGCGGATGTGGATGAGACAGAAGATGACGGGGAGCGCGTAACGCTGATGACGCTGCATGCTTCGAAAGGACTGGAATTCCGTTATGTATATATCAGCGGGATGGAAGATGGTCTTTTTCCCAGCCGGATGACGCTTCAGACCGGGGATTCCGGAGATCTGGAAGAAGAACGCCGCCTGTGCTATGTGGGCATGACCCGCGCCAGAGAAAGACTGTTCCTGACTGCGGCCGGGAGCCGGTTCCTTCATGGGGAAAAACAATACTATCCGGTTTCGCGGTTTGTCAAGGAGATACCGTCAGACCTTTTGCAGACGGACAGAGGCAGAGCACCGGGAAAAGGGGAGTACAGTGCACCGGGCGACAGAGATTACAGCATAGGATCGTTTTCCGGAAGAGCATCCGGTATGACAGGGTACAGGGCACCAGGCAGCGGCAGCCGCGCAGGTATGGCATCCTTTACCGGCCAGACAGGCGGTTTTTTGCTGAAGACCGGCAAAGACTTTACCAGGCAGGATCCTGGAAAGCTTGACTATCGTGCCGGTGACCGGGTGCGGCATGTGAAATTCGGGGACGGAACTGTAGTAAAGCTGGAGGAAGGAAAATCGGATACGGAAGTGACCGTGCTTTTTGATAAGGCAGGCGAGAAAAAACTGCTGGCCGGTTTTGCAAAGCTGTTACGGATCTGAAAAACGGAAAATATGCCCACTACAGGGGAACAGGCTTCTTCTGACTGAAAAAAGATGGCAAGTCCCGGGAAAGTATGGTATACTGCCTTTGATACCGGTGTTGTATGCATCGTGGATTGATGAAAGAAGGGAAGTGGGAGAATGAATTTTAACGTATCCAAACTGGAAGATCTGATCGCTGCCAGTAAGGTAGCCAGTCTCCTGAATCGGGAGGAAGAAGAGAAGAAGCTCAGCCGTACGGTAGTCCGGGTACTGGCAGTAATTGGCGCCATTGCCGGCATCGCGCTGATCGCTTATCTGGTATACCGGTTATTCTTCTATGAAGACCTGGAAGATTTTGATGATGATTTCCTGTATGATGAAGATGATCCCGAAGATTTCTTTGAAGATGAAGACGACGATGATGAGGATGACGAAGCTCCTGAGAAGAAATGATCCCGTCGTATGCTGATCTGTCAGATCTCCCGTCCTTCGGGCCGGAGCAAAGCTGTCAGAAACACAAAGAACCGGAAGCACGAAAGAAGATGACGTGAATCATCACGGCTTGGGACAAGGGGACGTGAACCTTGTCCCGTTTTTTTCGGAGAAAAACAGAACAAGGTACACGTCCCGCTGCCCTAAACGTACTTGATGGAGATATCGATGAAAAAAGGAACGATCTGTGAAGGAACCATTGAAACACTGCATTTTCCCAACAAAGGGATCATGCATGTGGAAGGGGATACCGTTGAAGTGAAATATGCTCTCCCGGGACAGACTGTACGGGCTGTGATCCGGAGGAACCGGCATGGACATGCAGAAGCCAGACTTATGGAGGTCACCGGTCTCTCTCCGGCTCAGTCCGCAGATATGTGTCCTCATACCGGAGTCTGCGGCGGCTGCCTGTATCAGGGGTTTCCCTATGAAACACAGCTGGCCTGGAAGGAAAGCTATGTACGTGGGCTTCTGGAACCGGTGCTGGGAGAAGGTTTCACTATGGAAGAAACACTGCCCAGCCCGCTGACGAAAGAATACCGGAACAAAATGGAGTTTTCCTTCGGCAACGCCGAAAAGGATGGCCCACTGACCCTGGGGATGCACCGCCGTGAAAACTTTTATGATATCATCACAACAGACCATTGCCGGATCGTAGACGGGGATTTCCGCATGATTCTGCAGGCCGTCCTGGACTATGCCACTGAGAAAGACCTGACGTTTTATCATAAAAAAGATCATACCGGAATTCTGAGATATCTTCTGATCCGGAAAACCGTAAAAACCGGAGAAATACTGGTAAGCCTGGTAACAACCACGTCTTACCGTCCGGAAAAAGATTTTTCCGAAAGGTTGTCAGGGCTCTCCCTTTCCGGAACACTGGCCGGAATACTTCATACAGTGGATGATTCTACGGCAGATGCATTAATCAACCAGGGGACGGAGATTCTGTATGGAAAAGACTATATTATAGAGGAACTGCTGGGGCTGCGGTTCCGGATCAGTCCTTTTTCCTTTTTTCAGACAAATTCCGCAGGCGCAGAGCGCCTTTACTCAGTTGTACGAGAATGGGTAGGAGATACCACAGGGAAGACCATCTACGATCTCTATAGTGGGACAGGAACCATAGCGCAGATCCTGGCGCCGGTTGCGGAGAAGGTCGTCGGTGTAGAGATCGTCGCAGAGGCAGTGGAAGCAGCGCGCGAAAACGCCCGGGAGAACGGGCTGTCCAACTGCTCCTTCCTTTGCGGAGATGTGCTGGAGGTCCTGGATTCACTCCCTGCGCCGCCGGATATCCTCGTCCTGGATCCCCCGCGTGATGGAATCCACCCCAAGGCGCTGATCAAAATCCTGGCGTACGGAGCGGAGAGGATTATCTATGTCAGCTGCAAACCCACCAGCCTGGCAAGAGATCTTCCTTTCTTTACCGAAGCCGGATACCGGGTGGAAAAAGTACGCTGTATCGATATGTTCCCTTTCACGCAGCACATTGAGACTGTATGTCTTTTGTCCAAACTTTCTGAGGCGAAGCATCATATCAGCGTCCAGGTCGATATGGAATAGTTAGATGTAACCGCTGCCGAGAGCAAGGCTACATATGAAGAGATCCAGGAATGGGTGCAGGAAAAGTATGGATTCCATGTTAGTC
>CACZQT010000507.1 GCA_902783295.1 uncultured Lachnospiraceae bacterium | reverse complement strand
TGTGAACTTGGCGACATAGTATTCGCTGAAGGAGAAGAAGCTGTAAGTTCCATACATCTGTTCAGGAGTATAGTTAAAATCCGGAGCGGTATCCACAGGAGTATCGCTGCGGACGAAGGTTCCCCTGCAGGACAGGGCGGCCGCGGGTTCAGCGCTTTCCTGCGGCAGGAGGAGAGAGACGGATACAGATCCGTCTTTTTCTGTTTTTCCATTGACGGTAAAATCGAAGTTCGGATAGAGTGCGCCCTTCATGGACGCATTGAGAGAGAAGGATGAATTGCAGGGAAGGGACGTCGGGATGGAGTCGCCGGATACGGACAGGATCACCATCGTTTCCGGCCACGACGAGTCTTCCTCCTCCTCCGTATCGCTGCCTTCATCTTCATATTCGCTTTCTGACTCGTTGCCGGAGCCGGTCAGCGGATAATCTTCGCTTTCAGATGCTCCGCCCTCCTCATATTCTTCCTCTTCTTCGTCCCCGCCGGTGACCGGGCTGAAGTCTTCTTCCGACATCCCCGGAGGCAGGACCGCTTTCCCGCGGATCATGGACCCGTCCAGATTGAAACTGAAGAGGCCGTCTTCGGTCTTGCCGGAAAAATCCAGCGTGGGCGTATAACGGTTCTCGTCTGCCGGCAGTGTCAGGGACCACATTTCCGAGGCGTCTGTTTTTTCACGGGCGAAGAGCGTTTCCCCATCCGCATTCGTCCAAGTTTCGGCTCCGTTGCCGATCTCCACGGTCAAAGGGCCTCCGGCCGAGATAAATTCACGCAGATAGGAAGGAACGGCATTCAGCTCGGCTTCGACGGCTTCCGGTGCAGAGGAAACCGAATAAAGAGCAGTCATCCACACGTTCAGGTAGGAATCTGTTGCCAGCAATTCCGACCAGGTTTCAGCCAGTTTTTCGATCTGCTCTGCGCTGATCTCGCGACTGGCATCGTCCGGACCGGTGTATTGATCCCAGGCTTGATTGATATTCCAAAAGTTATACTTATAAACAAAGGGGTAGAGAAGCGCAAGGGCAGGGAACGGCGTTTCCAGCGATTTCCTGATCTTGATTGCAAACTCGGCCACACTGCCCATTCTGAAAAGAAGCGTTTCGTTACCGATAATGGGTGAAGTCAGGTAAAGCGAAGACTCAACTCCATAGAACCTGAAAGGAATGGAAACATCCGGTTTATCCCTGAAAAAGAGAGTCGCATTAATCTCAAAGGACCCGGTCGCTTCACAAACAACCAGATCGCCCCGAAGTTCCAGACAATCCAAAAGCTCGGCATAGCCGCGCGCCCGTATGCGGGACCTGGCGGGAAGTGCATCCGGATTCAGCGAGAAGGTCAGATCAAAATCATAACGTTCCGCAGTCGGCTTTGCTTCTTCTGCAGCGGCGCAGGAAAGGCACAGAGACAGGATGCAAAAGAAACAGAACAGACGCTTGATCATTGTAAATTCCTTTCCAGGAGGGCTTTCAGATTGCCCCTTTAACCCCTTTGACCTCGATAGTTACCGATTTCCAGATTAATATTTTATCACAAAGCTTTGAATGACTGCAACGGGGATCAGTCTTCATCGGTCACGATCCAGATATCGGGATCGTTCTGATATCGGAAGGTGTATTCGCTGTCCAGCTTCAGCTGGGTGTTTATATTGGCGATCCCGTTCTGCCTGAGTCCGGCATAAGTCTGATAATCACGGACCGCTTCAGCGGTGCCCTCACCGTAATGCCCGGAGATCATCGACGGATCCAGAAAACCAAGGTAGGCAAGCTTCTCCTGCAGCTGGCGGACTTTCTCGCCCGTGTTTCCGAAGGACATGGTGATATCCGCCACATCATGAACTGTACCGTAACCGAGAATGCTCTGGCTGTTCAGGTCATAAGTATCACGGGCTACAGAGGAAGGTTTGTTGCCCTCGATCACATGAATCAGAACTTCATCCGTGACGGTATCACAGGTGCAGTATTCCACCATCGCAACATGTTCTGTGTCAGGGCCTCCGGAAAAAGAGAAGAAAACCCAGTCTCCCGGCTGAGGGATGTAATCGCCCGACTCCAGATAAGCGCTTTCGCCCTTCAGCCATTCGTAACCCCAGCCCTCCACCCGGCCTTTCCGGACGACATAGCGTCCTTCACGGACAAACCAGTTTCGCCCGGTGTTTGAGGACGTATAGAAAGGATAAACCACACGGAGGAGATGCGTTCCCCATCTCTGGTCCACCTGATCCACGCACCAGCATTGGAATTCGGCACACCATTGGGCAGCAGGATCACCGGCCCACGCGCCGTATTTTGTCCTGCCGTGGTCTTCCGTATAACCGACCTCCTGAGAGGCAACTTCAAGCAAATGCTCTACATAATCAGGAACAGGATAGGCAGGGGGGATGACCTTTTCCTCAGCCAGGGCAGGCAAAAAGGGAGAAAACAGCAATAAGCACAGCAAAAGGAGAATAAAAAGAGCCAACCCTTTCGTTTCGTTCTTCAAGGGATTCCCTCCTTTACTGCGAT
>CACZQT010000506.1 GCA_902783295.1 uncultured Lachnospiraceae bacterium | reverse complement strand
GAAGGCCGTAAGCCCGGCGAGAACCATGGTACGGCCGGGCTTACGGAGAAGGTTTTTCAGGGTAAGAGAGAAGCGGTTTTTCATATTTGCACTCCATACTGTTTGGGTATTTTGCCGGCGATGCCGGCCGCGCACCGCGCGAGAGTTTCGCTAAGGCAAAACTCTTTCTTGCGGGGTCAGTCTTTTCTGCCTGCCAGAGCTCCGGTCACGGCCAGAACCAGCATCGCCGCAAACAGAAGGAGCATAGCGGGCCGCATAATAGCACGGCAGCGCATGGTGCTCATCATGCAGAGGCTGATCAGGCTTCCGGGAGTCAGAAGCCCCAGGATACAGACGGGGATAATGCTTATATACATTCCTGCCCTGAATTTCCTGACTGCCAGAGCCAGCACAGCCAGGATTCCTGTCAGGCAGCCGATCCCTGAAAGCATACGGCCTGCCCAGTGACAGGCGCCTAAGTTGCCGTCTGTATGAATACAGGGAGAGAGGAAGGTGAAGCTTCCGATCACCGCCACGGCAGAAAGCGCCAGAATAAACCAGGCTGGTATACAGTTTTTTTTCATGGGTTCCCTTTCTTTATGATTTCCCGAAGTTCTCATTAATGATCTCCCGGGCCACCCGGCCGTGTTCCAGGACGATTGTACGCTGGGCGGCCTCTGCCACTTCCGGGTCATGGGTGACTACAATCAGGGTGGTACCTTCTTTATGAAGCTGTGCGAAAAGATCCAGTACAATGTTTTCGTTCGCTTCATCCAGATTGCCCGTAGGCTCATCCGCCAGAATCAGTTCAGGATGGTTGATCAGTGCCCGGGCTACGCATACGCGCTGCTGTTCACCGCCGGAAAGCTGGCTGGGAAGATGCCTGGCACGCTCCCTCAGACCCACCCGGCCAAGGGCTTCCAGTGCTTCCTCCTCGTCCGGCATGGAGTGATAGTACTGGGAAACCATCACATTTTCCACAGCGGTGAGGTAGCCTACCATATGAAACTGCTGGAAGATCAGGCCGATTTTATCCCGGCGGATATCGGTCAGCTTCCGGCTGCTTTCTTTGGAGATGTCGACGCCGTCCAGAAGCACTTCCCCGCTGGTCGGTTTGTCCATGCACCCGATAATATTCATCATGGTGCTTTTTCCGCTTCCGGAAGGTCCCATGATGGCCACCCATTCTCCCTGGTCGACATGAATGTTCACATTGTCCAGGGCTTTCAGTTCACCGTATATTTTGGATACGTTTTTCAGTTCAAGAAGACTCATGTTTATTCCCCTTTCAATACCAGGGCAGGATCAATGGCAACGGCCCGCCTGATGGGAAGCAGACAGGACAAAGCGGCAATCGTCATGGAAACCAGAATGGCAGCAGGCAGCAGCAAAGGCTGGAACATAATGGAAGATCCGAACACATGGACACTGACTGCCTGGGCAAAGGCAAAACCCAGTACGGCTCCCATGACACCGCCCAGCAGTCCCAGAAACAGGCCCTCGCCCAGGAACTCTGCCCGGATAGAGCCGTCAGATGCCCCCAGGGCTTTCCGCAGGCCGATTTCCCGCCTGCGCTCGGAAACCACGGCTGTCATGGTGGTGCTTACACAGATCATGGTCAGCAGAAGGACCACCAGAGTTACCAGGAATACAAGACCTGTCAGCTTTTCAAGCACAGAGGCTTCGGAACGGGTGACACGCTTGACCAGGCGGGCCTGGACGCTGTCACTGCTTTCACCGATGAGTTCTGCGTATTCTTCCAGCTGGCCGGCACTGGCGGAAATGCTTAGTTCTGCCACATCCAGCCGGTCGGAACCGGTCATCGTTTCCATGTCCTCCAGAGAAAGGAACACATATCCTTCTTCTTCACCGCCGGTGGTCAGAATTCCCGCAACATTGAAATTCAGCGTTTTGGGCCTGACGGCTGTCGTGGTGGCGACCGCTGTATTCAGCGCATTCACGATGGCGGTGGAAGTGACTGTCGCGCCGGAAACCACATCAACATCTTCGGGCCGGACAGGAAGAGTCATTCCGGCAAACTGCTCCATAAAGCTTTCATTTTCGGGAACAGCACCGCCAATTTCCGGCGTCTGAGAAGAAGTATCTGCTGTCAGGGAAGCAATCCTGCTTTCTTTGTCCAGAGATGCTGTGACATATACCATGCCTCCGCCAAAGCCCTCTGCCTGGCCGGAGAGAACAGAACCGGGAAGACGCCCGCCATCGGCAGCACCGCTGCCGGAGGTGGTTCCGGGCTGCCAGGTAAGTACCATGTCAGATCCTGTTTTTACGCCAATGGTTTCGGCAATTTCCCGGCCGACCAGTATTTCCCTGCTTTTAGCGGGATAATTGCCTTCTACACTGAAATAGGGGCTGGTTTTCTGGATCTGGTCAAAGTCAGTGCCTGCTGCCGTGAAGGACTGCTGACGGCTGGTCATGTCCAGACGGGTATAACAGTAAGGCGCTGCCCCGACCAGAGAATCAGCCGGAATGGTGTTTAAGGCAGCCTGCAGGCTTTCACGGTTCAGTGTGCCGTCCTCTTTGGGCAGCAGCAGCATATTGGCTCCGTAGGAGCGGAACTGGGCGCCCATCTGCCGGGGCACATCCACATAGATGGTTACAAGGCCGGCCAGGATGGTAGAGCCGATGCCGATGGATAAAAGAGCAATCAGCATCCGGGATCTCCGCCTCAGCAGCGACGCCGTAACCATGCGAAGAAACATTCTTCTTTTTGTCATATCTTCTGTCCACCTCCTCAGTGCCCGCCGTGAAGCACTTCAGCAGGTCTCAGACGAAGAACCTGCCGGATGGCGGGAAGACTTCCGGCTATCGTAACCAGGGCGATCAGTCCGGCGACGATGGGAGCGACTTTGGGATTCATTTCAATAGCCGAGCCAAAGACGCTGCGGCCGATCAGCTGGGCAAAGCCGAAGCCCAGGAAATACCCTGCTGCGAATCCGGCCAGTGCCGTGATCAGAATTTCCGTCATCACCACGCCTGTTATGGAACGGTCCCTGGCGCCTATGGCCTTCAGAAGACCGATTTCCTGGCTTCGTTCCATCACAGATGCAGTCACCAGGTTGGAAATGCCCAGGGCGGAGCCGATCAGGCTCAGGGCTGTAATCAGGATCATCAGCAGTTTTGTCTTGTCCAGGATGGTACCTTCG
>CACZQT010000505.1 GCA_902783295.1 uncultured Lachnospiraceae bacterium | reverse complement strand
TTTGTGAGTGCGGACTCCCCGCAGGACAGGAAGGTGTGCTATGAAAAAGACAAGAAGACGCGTTATAAGCCTGATCACAGCAGTTATCATGATTGCCGCAATGATGCCGGTCATGGCGGTACCGGTGGCTGCTGCAACACCTCAGGTTTACTACAGAACACATGTGCAGAACATAGGCTGGCAGGGTACCGTAAAAAACGGTCAGACTGCCGGTACCAGCGGTAAGTCCTATCGTCTGGAAGCCATTCAGATAGCAGTAGATACCGGCAGTTATTCCGGCGGGGTTGTTTATCAGACGCACGTACAGAATATCGGCTGGCAGGATCCCGTAGCTGACGGCGATGTATCCGGAACATCCGGACGCGCTCTGCGTCTGGAAGCTATAGCCATCGCCCTGTATGGCACAATCAGCAATTATTATGACATCTGGTATCGTGTTCACAGCCAGCAGTTCGGTTGGCTGGGCTGGGCGAAAAACGGCCAGAGCGCCGGAACGGCTTCCTACTCATATCGTCTGGAAGCCATCCAGATCGTTCTTCGTCCGAAGAACAGCGCTGCTCCCGGATCAACTAAAAATGCATTCCTTGGAAACTCTTATAATTTTTCCCAGTTAGGAAAAGGAATGGCCAGTGCCGTCCGCAGCAATCTGGACAGCAGTTACTTTGTATCGACCACTAAGAGCGGTTACTCCTACGCATACAAAGGCCAGACTATTAACGGAGGCATTACGGTAGCATGGACAAACACGTCTTCAAAGATTCGTGAATTCTTCCATAGCGTCAATGCCCGGGGACGGGTGTTCAGTATCGTCCCGGGCGCCACAAAGACAGCAAAGGCAAACACTCTGCTGTCCAATGCGGGCTATAAGCGATCGAGCGGCAACACCTGGACAAAGGGCTCAGCAAAAGTTGTACTCACCATAAAGAATGGATACGTATATGGCTTTGATGCCTATTATTCCTGGAATAAATAAAAAACTGATGAAAAAAGCCGGCAGAACTAAAAAGTTCCGCCGGCTTTTTTCATTTTCTCCGTGGCTCTTCCGATTTCGCCTTTTATGCCTTCTGCCCGAAAAGTTCAGCCGCTTTCCTGAGCTCCTCCCTGATCCCGATATGCTGCGGACATGCTTCTTCACAGGCGCCGCACTGAATGCAGTTCACCGCCTGCTTCCGTCCGTGTCCGCCGACCAGCCAGCCTTCCTCGTGCTTTGCCGAGCCCATGTCCTGATACAGAGTATAGATATTCTTCGCCGTAAACGTTCCTGAGATGCCGATCTCCATAGGACAGACCTTTGCACAGTAATCGCAGGTCGTGCATGGAATGAGCGGAATCCGGGCAAGGGCTTTCCGGGCTTCTTCAACAACTGCCGTCTGCCTGCCGCTCAGCCCTTTAAAGTCCTTCATGCACGAAATATTATCTTCCATCTGCTCTATGGTACTCATACCTGAAAGCACGACCAGAACACCCTCAAGATTTGCCGCATAGCGAATTCCCCAGGACGCTGCGGAATGCTCCGGCTCGGCCTTTGTCAGGATCTCCTTCACGGGCTTCGGCGGATCTGCCAGAAGTCCGCCCTTCAGCGGCTCCATGATTACGACAGGTTTCCCGTATTTTCGGGCCACCTCGTATACCCCCCGGGATTGGATGGCCGGATTCTCCCAGTCCGCATAGTTGATCTGCAGCTGGACAAATTCCATCTCAGGATGCTTCTCAAGGATCTCCTCAAGTTCCTCCGGCGTGGAATGGAAGGAGAAGCCGATATGCCTGATCTTCCCCTCTTCCTTCTTCTCCCGGACAAATGACCACATATCGAAGTCATCAAAAAAATGCGTCCGCATTTCTCCGAGATTGTGAAGAAGATAGTTGTCAAAATATCCCGCCCCGGTCTGATTCAGAGACGTTTCGAACTGCCGCACTGCGTCTTCACGCGTCTTACATCTGATCCAGGCGGCATTTTTCGTCGCAAGCTGATAGCTTTCACGGGGATAGCGCTCAACAAGCGCCTGACGGATCGCATCCTCAGAGCCCGCATAAGCCCAGGCAGTATCGAAATAGGTAAAACCGGCTTCCATAAACCGGTCTACCATATACTTCACCTGCTCAATATCAATTACATCATCCTTTTTCGGCAGACGCATCAGTCCGAATCCAAGCTTCTTTATTTCCGTCGAAAAAAACGGCATTCCTGCTCCTCCTCTCCGTGTATTATACCTGCCCGTCCGTGCTTCCATGCACCATCCGGCGTGTTACCGGATGATTTTATAATAATCCTTCTTGTGTTCGATCGGAGCCGGGAAATCACCTGCCGGATATCCAAGGATAACGTTCCCCACGCCGATGTAATCGCCTTCATAGCCGGCTTCCTTAAGCAGTTCCTTACCAAGTTCATCTTCCAGCATTCCGTCCGCCCTGTTGATCCACCGGCCGCCGAGACCCAGCGCATAGGCAGCATTCAGCATGTTTCCGATGCAAAGAGAGCCGTCTTTAACGGCCTCCGGTGTTGATGTTGACGCCGCCACAACAATTACG
>CACZQT010000504.1 GCA_902783295.1 uncultured Lachnospiraceae bacterium | reverse complement strand
GAATATGACGAGCAGGGCAATCCCCAGTACACCGATCTGATCGTGAACAATCCGGAGGGGATGACGGCCACGCTGGCACAGTTCCGCTACATGCTTCAGAACACCGTGTGCCTGACGGACGTGTCCGCCAAGGACCAGGGCATGACCCCGCAGCAGCTGGAGGCTCCGATCATCTGGAATACGGACAAGGACAACTCCTGGGGTCTGCCCACCACACTGACCATGACCACGGAAGAGGCGGATGAGTACAACTCCATGGCAGGAGACATCATCACCTACGGCCAGGAGCACTTCCTGAAATACATCACCGGCGACGAGCCCATTGAAGCCCTCGGCGACTTTGTCGAAACCTGCAAATCCATGGGCCTCGAGGACTGCGTTGCTATCCGGCAGGCGTCTCTCGACCGCTACTATCAGCGCTAAGCCAATACATCCCTGGTCCGGGCTTCGGAAGGAGCCCCAGACCGTGGCCACAGCATGCGGGGAGATGCATTTGTCCGTGAATGCATCTCCCCTTTTCTCATGTCGCGCCCGGTGGAACCGCCGCAGCTTCATGCGCCTGATCATTGACTCCCGTGGGAAAGAAATGTACAATCTACGTACAGCCGGATGATTGGGGGGAATCTGGATGCACCAGCTTACACTGGAAGAAAAACTGAATCTGATCAATCAATGCGCGACGCCGCAGGATCTGGCAGATCACAGCCTGGAGATTCTGGGAAATCCTATGATCGTGTTCGATATCAACATGCACGTCATTGCCATAACACACTGTGATGTGGAGGAAGAAGAATATCAGTATCTCTGCGAACACCATTATCCATCCAGAGACTTTACAAAAGAACCCGGATGGAGAAACCGGATCAGGGATATGCTCAGGGACGACCGCCTGCATGTGGAAAAGCTGGATTCCTATGCGCACATGCACAAGGTGATGAAACTGGGAAACACCGCCCTGGGGCAGCTGGAAATCATCGACTACCTCAGGCCCTTTACGCGCGAGGACCGTCTGATTGTAGAAGTGATCGGCCGGGCATGCGCCTCGGCCATAGCGGCCCGGCTTTCTCTTCAGGTGACCAGCGGTTCGCAGCTGGACCGGATGGTGGAGTATCTTCTGGACGGGAACAGCCTTTCCGAGGAGGAACTCCTGCCTCAGGCAAGCATCAGCGGCTGGGAGCCCGGAAAGGTCATGTATCTGTTGTGCGCGGATGCGTTCTTCCACGGCTCGGAGTTTTCCGAATACGATGTGCCGCTGCCCTTCCCTGGAGACCGTTTAATCCGGTATAAGAACTGTCTGCTTATCATTGTTTCCCGGCCCCGGGAACTGGCGCCGGAGGAATTGACCTCACTTCAGAACCGGCTGTCCGAACTGCCGATCGAATTTGGTCTCAGCAGGCCCTTCGGATCGCTGACAGCACTCCGCACAGCCTTCGGACAGGCGCAGAATGCGCTTGATATCGGCCGCAGAGTGGATCCGGAGCACACCCTGTATGTCTATGATCGGTATCTGGAGTATCTCCCGATCATGGAATGTGTGCGCAACGCGGATGCGCTCAGTTATGTTATGCCGCGGCTTCTGGAACTGGCAGAAATGGATCAGGCAAAAAACATGAGTCTGCTCTATACCCTGGACCGGTATATACGCAGCAACCGCAGTGTAAGCAGAACGGCGGAAGCCCTTCATCTCCACCGCAATACAGTCAACTACCGGATCTCAAAGGCAATGGATTTTCTCGGGATCTCACTGGATGATGCAAAGTCTTTTTCCCAGCTCACAACATCCCTGAGGATCCTTGAATATCTTGACCGGGAACTGTATTTTTCTCCCTGATGCGTCATATTCAGAGTGTTTTCTGCGCAGCAGGCGGCATTGCCGCTTGCTGCGTTGTGCTGTGGCACAATAAATGCCAGCTATTTTAGGTCCAGACCCGATGAACTCCGGGTTTTTGCTGTGCTAAAATACAATTGCGGAGGAAAGTCTCTGCCCTATTATACGGAAAGAGAGGATTTGGAAATGAAAAAGCTGATCAGTCTGCTGCTTGTGCTGACACTGCTGCTTGCCCTGTGCAGTGCCTGCGGTGCCTCAACGGTTTCCGCCCCGGAGGCATCGGCATCCACCCCGTCTGAGGAAACGGGTGCAGAGCAGGAAGCAGCACAGGACGAACAGGCAGCGGCGGCACCTGCAGATACGGAAAAGGCCGGCTCCGAAGCGGAGGCCTCTGATATCCCGGAAATGCCGGAAGAGCCTGAAGTGGATGAGGAACTGGAAGCTGCCAAGGAAGAGACCCTGTCCTATTTCCCGGCTGCCCCGGATACGCCCGGCGTCACTGTTGCGATCAAGTGGTTCGATATGCTCTATGACATGATTCTGGGAAGCGACCCCGAAGCCGTCGGCTGGTATAAGTGGCTGTCAGAGCAGACCGGGCTGGACCTGGAATACAAGGTCTACGGCACCAACAGCATGGCAACTACTGTCCCACTGGACATTGCCTCCGGGGATCTTCCGGATATCCTGACATTCGATCTGTCCGACTACTATCCGGCCGGCATGTCCTCTGCCATTGACGAGGATATTATTCTGGACCTGGCACCGAATTACAAATCATACATGCCCTTCTACTATGAGATCCTCAACAGCAAGCTGGAGTATCTTACTGTCGCGTATACCACCGAAGGGTATCTTCCCTATGCGGTCGGCATCATTGATGAAAACATCGGAACGGACGGCGGCTGGATCATACGGCGTGACTGGCTGGACGAAGCCGGACTTGATACGCCGGTAACCTTTGATGACTGGCATGAGGCTCTTACGGCATTCAAGGAAAACGGACATCCGAACGCGCTTTGGCTGCCGAAACATGGTGCCGCTGCCAACGAAGGTCTGTCCGCCGGCTACGGGATCTCTTCCAACCTGACTCACGGAGATGTACCGGTCTATTTTGATGCACAGGATGGCCTGAAGGTAAAATTCGGTCCCCTGGAGGATGCCTATTTCGACTATCTGAAAATGCTGAGCCAGTGGTATGAAGAAGATCTTATTTTCCGGGATTTCTACAGCGCCACCGAAGAGGATTTCCCGGATTCCAGTCTGCATACGCAGGAGAAGCTTGGCATCTTTACCGGCACTGTAGGCGAACTGGCCTCCACGGTCAACTACTATGACGAGGGTTCCACCTATGATCCCATAGGCATCAGCGCCCCCCGGCTCCATCCCGGCGATACGCTGTATCTGGGACGGCAGAAAGCATCCGGGGCATCCACCAGAGGCGCCTGGAGCATAGCCGGAAGCTGTCCCCCTGATCAGCTGGAAATGGCCATGCGGATGATCGATCTGTTCTACACGGAAGAGGGCACAAAGTTTGCCAACTTCGGTCTGAAGGATGTCACCTATACGGAGGATGAAGACGGTACGATTGCCTATACGGAATTCGTGACCAACAATCCCCTGGGGCTGCCCTTCGATCCCATCATCGCCTGCTACGGCTTCACAGACGGCCCCTATTACCAGATTCCGGAGAGAACGCAGATCTGCTACAACGACATGCAGCAGGAGGCCATGGCCATCTGGGGCGATACCGAAGCGCCTTTCATCAACCTGACCATGGATCAGGATACCGTATATGAGATCAACTCCCTGAAAACCGACCTGGCCACCTATCTGACCGAGCGCCAGGTGAAGTTTGTCATCGGAGACATCCCCGTCACGGAGGAAACCTTCGCGGAATTCCAGAACGACCTGATCGATATGGGTGCGGAGCGTCTCGTGGAACTCTATGAGACCGCGTATGAAAAGGACGCTGAAAACAGGGCAAAAATTGAGGCTCTCTTTGAGGGCTGACAATCCTCTTTTCCCGGGGCCGCCCGCCGTTCAGGGCGGGCGGCCCCATCCATTTTTCCTGAGGGGGGAAGAAAATTGGATACAATTGAACAGACCATCCGGGAGCTGGAAGCGGTCTCAGAAATACAGAATCTGATGGGAGCCTATTCCTTTTTTCTGGACGGGCGGAAATACGACGACCTGATGGGCCTATTCTCTGTTACGCAGCCTGATGTGCGGGTGGAGCTGGGAGGCGTATACGTTGGCCTTGACAGCATCGCCCGGCTTTATCTCGGAAAGCACTATGACCAGCATGCAGGCGGGCATTATCCCGGCTTTGAAGGCCGTGGGATCGTTGCCAAGCATCCGCAGAACACGCCTTGTGTTGTGGTTGGGCGGGACGGAAAGACGGCGAAGGGAACCTGGGTCTCTCTGGGTTTTGCCTTTTTCCTGCAGTCTGATCGGAAGGAACAGCACTGGGGCATGTTCCGTTACGGTGCCGATTTCATATTTGAGAACGGGCAATGGAGGATCTGGCATCTGAAAGTGTACGACGGGTTCATGACGGACGGAAATCATTCCTGGTCTGATCCGGTTCCCAGACCCATGCCGCCTTCCGGACCGGGAGAAAACGCGGGACCGCCTCCGGACCTGTTCCCGCCTGACTACCCGCCCACATCCGGTTACCGGTATGATATTCATATACCCGTTCCCTATGCGCCTGAGGTCCCGGAACCCTATTCGGTATTCGATCCGGATAAAGCGAACTAAGGCAGGTGACAGACATGTTTACGTTGAATGAACGGATCAGACGGCTCAAGGCAAATGCCGAGATCCAGTGGCTCATGGGTGCCTGGTCCGGCTATCTGTCCGGCGGACAGTATGACAGGCTGCTCACGCTCTTTTCGGAAGACGCGGATGTCTGGGTCTCCATGCCCTGGGGAACGTATCGGGGAACGGAGGGAATCCGCCGGTTATATCACGGTCTCTACGGTGCTCTTTACCGGAACGGGGATGAGGGGAAGCCCGGTGTCCTGACTGTAGCCGGTGTAAATACACCGCGGGTAGATGTGGCCGGAGTACGGGCATCTGCTTCCTGGATCTCTCCCGGCGTGTTCACAACGGAAGATGCGGCCGGGCCACGGGGACTGCAGTCCTATTGGTCCTGGAAGCAGCTCCGGGCCGACCTTGTTCTGGGAGGGGAAGGCTGGAAACTGCTGCATCTGCAGATCCGTCCTCTGATGACCACACAGTTTGAAAAAAGCTGGACAGTTCCGCAGGCGCTTCCGTGGGAAACAATCCCCGCTGGATTTGCGCCGGACGAGCCGGAAATGCCGCCGCTTCCCGAGCTTGTCTATCGGAGCTGCCCTCTGCAGAACTATACGGGAACCGCTTGGGAGCAGTCCCCCGATGCCAGGGTGCTGCGGCTGGAACTCACGGCAGAGGCGCAGCGGCTGATGGGTGAATTCACCGCACGGATCAACACGGGCCGGCTGGCACAGATACCGGAGCTGTTTGCTGCAAACACCCCCACCGTGCGTGTAGAGACAATCCAGGGTGTGTATGACGGATACAGCAGCATAAAAAGGCTGTATGACAGTCTTCCGGGTATGCCCGCCGGGCATACTGGCTTCCCGCCAGACCGGATTCAGTCACTGGAGACTCCCATTATCAGGGCCGCTGGCGATTGTCAGACTGCCCGCGGCGTCTGGGTCAGTCCGGGCTTTCTGAATGTGACGGACAGCAGCGGCTCGAAAAAGGGCTGCTGGTCCTGGCGCAAGTATGCCGCTGATTTCATCGTGGAAAACGGTACGCTGAAAATCTGGCATCTTCACGAGTACGGCCTGTTTGAATCCCAGTACGGGAGCGAG
>CACZQT010000503.1 GCA_902783295.1 uncultured Lachnospiraceae bacterium | reverse complement strand
TTGTAATAGGTTCCTTTTTTCAGCTTCTTTTTTGTCCAGCTGGTTTTGCTCTTGCCCAGAGTATCCAGTTTTTTATATTTCTTCCCGGGCCCGCAGCGGTTCCCGTAAATAATATACTTCTTAGCCCCTTTTACTTTCTTCCAGGTAATCATGATTGATGTTCTGGATTTTGCCACGCCTTTTGCCTGAAGAAAGCTATATGTACTGCCTTTTGTATCTTTATCGTTTATCGCGGTGGTGATGCTCTTCTGTACTGCTGCCAGTTTAGCGGGCTTCTCCGGGTAAACATCGGAAGCGGAACGAACCGCTGTCTGTGATGGCGCTGCAGGAGTACTCTCCACTTCCTCCGAAACGTCTGCTGTACTTGTATCAATCAGGGCTGAAGAGTCATAAATGATATTCTTGGACCAGTTCTGCAGTTTTTTTCCTTCGCCGTCAAAGGCCTCCACTTCTATCAGGTAGGAAGATGTTTTGGGTATAGTCCCCTTACTGATCAGTTCGTCAATAAAGGCATGTATGTCCGCCGACAGCTCAGACGTCAGCTGGTAATGTCCTGCGGCCCCATAACTATAACTTTCTGCGCCGGAATAAGCTTTCCAGCTCAATGTTCCGCCTGAAACAGAAGCTGTAATGGGCGGCATCGTTTTGACAATCAGGAAAGAAATCTTTACAGAGCCTGTATACTTTCCTTTTCCGGTCAGCTTCACATATCCTGTTCCCGGTTCTGTATTGCTTCCATAGGAAACCGTAAAGTCTGTTCCCTCTTTCAGCACCTTGCTGTTAACTATAACATTCAGAGGCTTTGGCTGAATTGCTGTCCCGGTATATTCGTATTCGGATTCTATTCCCGCAGTTGAACTGTTTTCTCCGGTGAGCTCAACAGGCGTGATGTTTGGTTTATAGCTGATGGTTTTCTGCCATCTGTCCAGTTCTGTTCCGTCTTTTTTATTGGCGGTAAGTACGATCAGAAATGATTCGGAATAGTCCAGACTGCCGTCGGATACCCTTTCGTCAATCATTTTCTGAATATTCACACTCAGCTTTTCATCTGCCGCTGCAGACAAACTGCCGGAATTGCTCACATCATACCAGTATATTTTGGCAAGATTGGAATACTTGCTCCAGCTGAGAATTCCCGTGGAAGAGTCATAACCAGCGCTGTCAGACAGTCTGGTCACCGGACCTTCAGGCTCTTCGTAAGGCGGAAGGGTCGGATGAAAATGTTTATATGGCCCGTTGCTCCACCAGGAGATCGTTTCAAATGTTTCAGTATTGTAGGCTTCCATATACAGCTGATGTTCGCCGGTATTCTTGAGCCTTCCCGCTTCAATCAGTCCGTCAATATATGCGTCGATATCCACGCTCAGCGATGTGGTCGTACCATATTCATCCTCCACATCTTCAAAACGTACGGAGTAATGGTACTCATTTGCCCAGGGGATTTTATTCCATTTTAAAACACCGGATGTTAACGTAACTTCGAGCTCTTCTGCAAAAATCCGCCCTGCCGGCAATAGAACCAGGAGAAACAGCACATACAGGAAAGTCCAGACTCCTGCTCTGTTCCCGCACCTCTTCCCTGGCATCTTTCCTGTCTTCTCCTTCATTCCAGGTCACTCCTTTTTTAATAGTCCTCCCATGCCATGGGATATTCTTCCAGGAATTCAGTCGTGCTGTAGTCCACGTCCCGTATATGGTCCGAAAAAGAACCTTCTCCCTGCAGGAAATAGGCTTCTTCACCCAGGTTGCTGGCCCAGGTCACATCCAGGTTGTAGTACAGATCCCCAAGCTTTACAATATTCCAGGCATGCCCCATCGGCTCGTCATTTTCCCCAATTACGGTTCCTGTCACGATCCGGCAGGAAAACCCCAGTTCCTTCAGAAGACGGTGCAGCGTGACGCTGTAGCCCTGGCAGACTGCGGTACGGTTCACCAGAGAGGCGTATGCCGTAGCTCTCAGATGATATTCTTCATCATCCATATGCGCTTTGTCATAGCTGATGTTTTTCCAGAGATAGTCAAACACTGCCCGTATTTTCTCGCTGTCCGGCAGATCCGGAGAGAGATTCAGGTAGGTGAGGATTTCCGCGACTTTATCGTCGGTCTTTTTTTCCTGTTCAGCCGTTGTATAGTATATCGGCTCAATGTTCAATGTATACTGAAGCCCGCCCCACGTCCTGGACTGTACGTATTCCACGGAGTATCCCCCGTACTGAAAGCGGATATAATCCCCTTCTACAGGAGAAGAAGTTTCCGCCATAGCTGTCCTCATCAGGTTTTTTACCAGGTCCGGCACAAAAGACATATCCTGTTCTTCACTGGAAAATGTGATCTTAATGACAGAATCCCGGCTGACCAGCCCCTGACGGACCGAAAGAACAGCCTGCTCGGGGTCCGCCATATGTTCTCTTAAAGTCCCCATTTCTGCGGCCGCCTGAAAAGGATTCCTTTCGGGCAGAATCAGTATCGCCGGAAGCAGAAGCCAGAGCAAAAGCCGGAAGCTGAAAACGGCAGACCGTTGAAAGGTATGAAACTGGATTGACATAAACACTTTTCTCATGCCTCCCGCGGCACACATATTTCATCGCAGGACTCCCCTGCCCCGCAGTGCCTAGCGTTTTGCCAGTTCCTCCAGAACATCCCGCCAGGTTACACCTTTTTCAGCCATCAGAACCATTGCATGATACAGGAAATCGGATATTTCATAGATTATTTCTTCCGGATCCGGATTTTTGGCGGCAATCACGATTTCCGTGGCTTCTTCACCGACCTTTTTCAGGATCTTATCCAGCCCTTTATCAAAAAGATAATTGGTATAAGAGCCTTCCTTCGGATGTTCCTTCCGGTCCATGATCACTCCGTAAACCTCTTCCAGCACGGCTGTGGGATCTTTTTCCGAATAAAGATCCTCCAGTATCGGCCGGAAAAAGCAGGAATAGTTTCCGGTATGGCAGGCAGCCCCCAGCTGGGCGACCCGGGCCAGGATGGTGTCATTGTCACAATCCAGGGTCAATGAACGGACAAACTGGTAGTGACCGGAGGTAGCGCCTTTCTCCCAGAGTTCCTGACGGCTGCGGCTGTAATAGGTCATGCGGCCGGTGGCAAGCGTCGCTTCATATGCTTCCCGGTTCATGTACGCCAGCATCAGCACCTGGTCGGTATGTACATCCTGCACCACCACCGGCACCATTCCGTCTGAATTCAGCTTCAGATCCTCCCAGGAAAAGGCAGGAACCGGTTCCGGAATCTCATCCAGGTTCACAATCAGCTTCTCCGGCCCGAATCGGGCGGAAGCTTCTTCCCGGATCCACTCCTGTTCTTTGGTAAGCAGAATTCTTTTTGCCCCGGCATACAGATATTTCTTGACATCCTCCAGACGTTTTATCTGACCCTGCACCACGAAGGGAACCGGAATTTCCCGGGTATAGCGGATCAGACGCCCGATATTGGCGTCATGTTCCGCATCCGTCTGTGCCGGATCTGTGGCAAGGATCAGGCGGGCGTCCAGAAAATCTTCTGTTCTGATCTCCTGAGACAGATTGATCATCTTCACATTCATGTATTTTTCCTCTTGCTGATGTAATTCAAGAATCTATTGCGATGCCTGCTGCCGTCAGTTGCTGTCAGGACGGGATGCCCGGACTACCTGCCGCAGTTTTCCGATCAGATCCGAAATACGTTCCTGTTCCATTTTCATGGATACCTGGTTGACGACAATTTTCGCGGAAAGATCGCAGATCGGTTCCAGCACCTCCAGCCCGTTTTCGCGCAGCGTGCCTCCTGTTTCCACGATATCTACAATTACATCCGCCAGTCCTACAATCGGCGCCAGTTCCACGGAGCCGTTCAGCTTTATGATTTCCACCGTCTGGTGTTTTTTATTGTAGAAATAATCTCTCGCAATCACCGGGTACTTGGTAGCCACCCGGATGAGTTCGTGCCGCTTCAGTTTTTCTGCCGCTGCAGCCGGGCCGCAGACGCACATACGGCAGCGTCCGATGCCTAAATCCAGTACTTCATATAATTTCCGGTTTTCCTCCAGAATGGTATCCCTGCCGGCCACTCCCAGGTCTGCTGCTCCGTATTCCACATATGTCGGAACGTCGGAGGGTTTGGAAAGGAAGAAATTCAGCTTCTGTTCTTCGTTGCGGAAAATCAGCTTCCGGGTTTTCGGATCCTCCATTTCCTCGCAGGTGATGCCGATGCGGCGGAAAAACTCCATGGTCTGTTTCGCAAGCCTTCCCTTGGCCAGCGCTATGGTCAGATCATTCATGGCAGGCCTCCTCCTGATACACTTCGCTGCTCTCTGCCGGGAAATGCCAGATCACGCCGATATGGTTTTCCAGACAATATTCCTTTATGGACTCCTCCGGTTCCTTCCCGTCTTCCGAAGACTGCAGACAGGCGGCTCCCGCTTTCAGGGTGGACGTCAGATCCGCTTCTCTTCCTTCTTCGGGCATAAGAATCGCCGGACGTTCTTTTGCCCTCAGTTCCCGTGCTTTTGCCACAGCTTCCGCGGCCCGGTCCCTTCCGAAAATAACCAGATCCGTTTCCGGAAGTGTTTCCTGCGGAAGATTCTGACGGGAAATTGCCTGCATCAGCGCATCGATATTGCATCCGAAACCAACAGACGGAGCATCCTTGCCGAACTGCTTCATAAGCCCGTCATACCGGCCTCCGGTCACAATATGTTCCCCGGTTCCGTAGGTATAGGCTTTGAAAATCATCCCCGTATAATAATCCTGCTGACCCAGCATTCCCAAGTCAAAGGAAATAAACTGTGACTGACCGTAATGATCCATGTAGCGTATGAGGCGTTCCAGCCTGTCCAGCGCATGAAGAGAAGCCGGGCTTTCCGTCATAGTCCGCACCTCTGTCAGAATAGCTGCAGGATCCCCGAACAGCTGCGGCAGTCGGGAAAGAATTCTGGAAAGCTTTTCTGAGAGAGGGTATCCGGACAGGAGTTCCTCGATGGCGAAATGGTTTTTGTTTTCGATATACCCTCTGAGTTCCCGGCGCGCCTCTTCCGGCAGTCCGGCTTCTTCCATCAGGCTGTTAAAAAACCGCACGTCTCCCACTTCAATCTGAAAACGGGTAAGGCCGGCTGCCTGCAGCATGGAAATCACCAGGGACAGGATTTCCGCGTTGGCAGCTACACTGCCATCCCCCACCAGCTCCACACCGGCCTGGGTAGATTCCCGGAGCTGTCCGCGGTAGCCTGCCGTGTTTACGTAGGTATTTCCCAGATAGCAAAGGCGGACAGGCATGGACTGCTGTCCGAAATATTTCGCAGCGCAGCGGGCTATGGCCGGAGTGAAATCCGGTCTCAGAACCAGAGTTTCTCCGTCCCTGTCAAACAGTTTATACATGTTCCGCGAAGCGACACTGCCGCGCTCCGCGTTGAAGATATCAAAATATTCAAAAACCGGGGTCTGTATCTCCTGAAAACCGTACAGGGAAAACGTCTTTTTAATCTGCCGGCAGACAGCCTGCCTGGCAGCGCATTCATTGCCATAGTAATCCCTGACGCCATCAGGCGTATGCAAGAGCTGAAGCATGCTCAACCTCCATCCCGGCGCACATCCTGTGCGTCGTCATTCCTCGCTGCCCTTCGGTCCAGGTCTCTCTGAAGCTGCTCCAGAAAATGCAGAGCCAGCCCGCGGGTCCCTCCGACTTCCAGGCTTTTATCAATCTCTTTGTAAGTAAAACTCTTTCGTCCCCCTGCCTGAGCCCGATCCCAGAACCGGCTCAGATCCGTAAAGGGAATATAGAAGCATTCGTCCCGGTGCGTCATGTAGAGGATAATAAAGGAGACCCCGCCCTGCCGTTCAAAATCCTCCATCAAACGGATCTGGTGAGCATGGATATTCTGCAGAGGAACAGTATCCGCAGCACATTCCTTAGCATCAAAGCAGACTGGTACGCCCTGTACCAGTCCAATATAATCTACTGTACTCTTCTGGTCAAAGAAGGCCAGTGTAATCTGTCCACGAGTCTTATCCATTTCCATCGGTTTGATGGGGGTGGGAATCTTCTGTATGAGAGCCAGTCCTTTTTCCCTGTATTTTTCGATGGAAACGTTCAGCATTTCCTCCAGAGTTGACCCCCTTAATCCTCGGGTTGTCCAGGTTGGCATCTCAGTCCTCCCTCCCTTTGACCGCCTCTTCCGGAATAGAAAGCCGTATCATGCACTTGCGGAAATGCGGAGGCAAAGGAGCCAGAACCCGCTGTCCTGACAGCTCAGCCAGATCTCCCGCATCTGCAGGAAAAACCAGTTCCCGGGCGTGCAGCAGCTGCGTCCTCAGAGGACAGGTTTCCGCAAAACGGTGGTTTTTCTCCCGGTCTCCGTACTTGGCATCCCCCAGAATAGGGAACCCCATGGCAGCCAGCTGCGCGCGGATCTGATGGCTCTTGCCGGTAATCAGCTGTATCCGGAGAAGAGAAGCTCCTTTTCCCTCTGCGAGTTTCCGGTAACGCAGTTCGACCTTCTCCCCGGGCGCTTTGTCCGAAATGCGTACGGTATTGGTTTCTTCATCTTTCTGCAGGAAGGAAATGACACGGCCTTCTTCGGGGGGAGTTCCCCATACCAGGCAAAGATAATACTTTTCCAGGTTCCGCTCCTTCAGAAGGGCGGAAAGCCCCTGCAGTCCCCGTATCGTTTTCCCGGCTGCGATCACACCGCTGGTATTCCTGTCCAGGCGGTTGCAGACTCCCGGCCGGAACACCCGGAGCGTCTCCGGAGAGAGTTCCCCGGTTTTCAGAAGGCGGTCTGTCAGTGCTTCACAGACCGAATAGTCCTCCGGTTTCGCTTTCTGAGACAGCATACCTGCCGGTTTGTTGAAGAAAATCACATCTTTATTTTCAAAAAGGACGGGCAGCTCAGGGATCTTCGCTGATTCCATCGCAGTTTTCCCGGAAGCGGGAATACCGCTCCCGGGTCTGTCCAAAGCTTTTATGGAGGCTGTAAGGTCTTTTCCCGGCAAAGCAGCAGACGTCTCTGACGCTTGTGCTCCTCCGAAATTCCGGATCGTGTCTTCCGAAAGAAAGAGGACGATTTCGTCCCCTTCCTGCAGTTTTTCGCTTCCGGAAGCCTTTTTCCCGTTCAGGGTGATATTTTTCTTCCGAAGCATTTTATAGAGAAAGCTTTGGGGGGCTCCCGATAAATACCTGCCCAGATATTTGTCCAGTCTCTGTCCGGATTCCGGACTTCCTGTCACCAGCTTGCGCATGTCCTCAAAGCTCCTCCTTTTGCTTCATCACCAGCACCGCGAACCGGCTGTCCGTTTTACATGGATACGGAAAGCACAGCCTCCCTGGCCAGTTCGACCCGACGGACATATTCATCCTCCAGAACAGGTTCAATTTCCTGCACCCGTTCCATGAATTCCTGCCAGTCTTTATAAATCTTTGCCCTCATGGGAATCCCGCGGCGCTTCAGCGTACTGTTGATT
>CACZQT010000502.1 GCA_902783295.1 uncultured Lachnospiraceae bacterium | reverse complement strand
AACCCATTCCAAATGTCTCGCCGTAAAGCGACCGGAGACGGCCGTGTTTTCCGGGGAATGTATTTGACGGTACTGCGGATTCCGAAGGCTGTCAGTGACATGGTTATAAAGCCTTGTATTGATGTTCAGTCGGGACTATCAAGTGAAAAGGGTGCTGGTGGAAGGCCGGCACTCTTTTTGATTGCTTTTCTCTGCTAAAGCACTACCACGTCATCGCATTAGCATAGATATATTGTATATTGCAGGGATATATGATAAAGTGATGACAAGTGTGGAGCAGGATCGCGGGATGAAGGAATTGCCTGGCGATCTGAGGAAACAGTGCAGAGGTCGAAGGTGTTTTTGGGGGAAAAGAATATGAGGAAAATTATTATTACCGGGAATGACCTGACATTGGAAAACCTGGTGGCGGTCTGCCGCCAGAATGCACCGGTAGGACTGTCGGAGGACGCCAAGGAGCGGATTCTGGCCTGCCGGAAGGTCGTGGATGACCTGGTAGAGGAAGGCCGTGTGGTGTACGGCATCACCACCGGCTTCGGAAAATTCAGCGATGTGATTGTATCTCAGGATGAATGCCGCCAGCTCCAGAAAAATCTGATCGTTACGCACGCGGTAGGAGCGGGAGACCCGTTCCCCCGTGATGTTGCGAGGGGCATCATGCTGCTGCGTGTCAACAACATGGCGAAGGGATATTCCGGGTGCAGGCTGGAAACCGTAGAGACCCTGATCGCGATGCTGAACCGCGGTGTCACGCCGGTGATTCCTCAGAAGGGATCTCTGGGGGCTTCCGGGGATCTCTGCCCGCTGGCCCATATGGTGCTTCCCATGATCGGGCTTGGGGAAGCGGAATTCAACGGTTTCCGGATGGCCGGTTCCCATGCCATGCTGCAGGCCGGTATTCCTACGATCGAACTTACGTCCAAGGAAGGCCTGGCGCTGATTAACGGGACGCAGGCGATGACGTCTGTCGGGGCTCTGACCCTGTATGATTCGATCCAGATTCTAAAGACAGCGGATATTGCGGCTGCTATGAGCTTTGAAGCCAACCGGGGTGTTATAGATGCCCTGGATCCCAGGCTGCATGAGGTACGGCCGCACAACGGGCAGATCGAAACAGCCGAGATCCTCCGGAGAATGCTGGAGGGCAGCAAAAACGTCACCCGTCAGGGTGAAATCCGGGTGCAGGACGGCTATTCCCTGCGCTGTGCGCCGATTGTGCACGGGGCTACCCGGGATGCGGTCCGCTACGTAAAGAAAAGGGTGGAAACGGAACTGAACTCCGTCACGGATAACCCGATCATCTTCCCGGATACGAAGGAAGGCATTTCCGGAGGGAATTTCCACGGACAGCCGATGGCTCTCGCTTTCGATTTTCTGGGCATTGCCCTGGCAGAACTGGCGGATATTTCCGAGCGCCGGATTGAGCGCCTGGTCAACCCGACCATCGGCGGTTTTCCGGCCTTCCTGGTGGAAAAGGGCGGTCTGAATTCCGGCTTCATGATCGTTCAGTATTCCGCGGCAGCACTGGTTTCGGAAAACAAGGTGCTGGCGCATCCGGCCAGTGTGGACAGCATTCCGTCCTCCGCCAACCAGGAAGACCATGTCAGCATGGGGACCATAGCTGCCAGAAAGGCCAGAGATATCATGCGGCATGTGCGTCGTGTTCTGGCCATGGAGCTGATGTGCGGCTGTCAGGCGGTGGATCTGCTGAAGAATCTGGGATACGGTCCGGACTATATGGGCCCCGGAACGAAAGCTGCCTACGACGTGATCCGTGAAGTCTGCGACAAGCTGGTGGAAGACCGGCCCCTGTATGATGACATCAACCGCTGCGAGTCCGTGATCACCAATGAAACGCTGATCGAGCGGGTGGAAGATGTGATCGGAAAAATCGGATATCTGTAAAACCGGAAGGGACAAAAGGACAAAGGGACAGTCCCCGTGTCACGCAAATCGTGACACGGGGACTGTCCCTTTGTCCTTACAGAATTACCGAAGTACAAACATGGTAAATGCCGGCCAGTAGGTGACCAGGGCCAGAACAGCCAGCAGGGCCAGAATGAACCAGATCATATATTTCATCATTCTCCCGATCGGCACGCCGGAAATGGCAGAGGCCACGAAGAGGTCGATGCCGTAAGGAGGCGTACAGAAGCCGATGGCCAGGTTCATGGTAAGCATGATACCGAAGGTGATGGAGCTCATACCCATTTCCTTCACCACCGGGAGCAGGATCGGAGCCAGGATGATGGTTGCCGGGATATTGTCTACCAGGCAGCCAACTACCAGCAGGAAAATATTGATGATCAGGAACAGGAGGATCCGGTTGCTGGTAATGCTGAGCATGGCTGCCGCGATCTGTCTGGGGATCCCGGCCAGGCTCAGGTACGCCGCAAACGCGGAGGAAAGACCAACCATGAAGGTAGTTGCCCCGTTGACAACGATGGTGGTTTTCAGGGCCTTATAGGCGCCTTCCCGGTCCAGCTCACGGTAGACAAAGCGGCCTACAATGTAGGAATATACAACGCTGATAACGGCTGCTTCTGTCGGTGTAAAGTATCCCGAATAGATACCGCCCAGGATGATGATCGGAGAGAGGAGAGCCCAGAAAGCGTCTTTCAGGCTCACCAGCACGGCCTTGAAGCTGAACTGCTTCGATTCCCCCCGGAAGCCTTCCTTTTTGCTGATGAAGTAGCAGCAGATCATAAGGGCGACGCCCATGCCGATGCCCGGAAGCAGACCGGCCTTGAAAAGGTCTGTGATCGAAGTTCCGGTAGCAACACCGTAAATAACGAACGGGATGCTGGGAGGAATGATGACACCGATGGTTCCCGCGGCCGCGCAGATGCCGGCACTGAAACCTTCATCATAGCCGTGTTCTTTCATGGCGGGGATCATGAAGGAACCGATCGCCGAAGTGGTGGCCATGGCTGATCCGGAAATCGCTGCGAAAAACATGCAGGTGATGGTGGTGACCATGCTGAGGCCGCCCGTAATGAAACCCATGAAGGTATCAAAGAAATTCAGAATTCGTTTGGCAATCCCGCCGCCGCTCATCAGGTTTCCTGCCAGCATGAAGAATGGAACAGCCATCAGGGGGAAGGAATCACAGCCGGTGATCGCTTTCTGCGCGATCATCTGCAGCGGGATAGTACCGTCGCCGGCCAGAATCAGCGCCAGAAGGGTTGCAATACCGATGGAATACCCGATCGGCACTGCCAGGAGAAGAAGGATAAAGAAACTTGCGAAAAGAACGACAGCCTGCATTAACTTTCCCCTCCTTCCGTGTTATGCCCGGTTAATGCTTTGACATCTTCCACGATCTGCCCGATCAGACGCAGGCAGAAGATGGCGGAGGAAACCGGCAGCGCCAGAAAAACGATCCACATCGGCAGGCGCATGGCACCGGAGAGGGTGTTCCGCCTGATCATCTGATCCACCACATTCTTGCCGTAAATCACCAGGAAGATGTTGAAGCCGATCATGATCAGCGTGGCGATAATGTTGATGACTTCCTTGAATTTTTCGCTTTTCACGATGGAAAAGAGCAGTTCCACCCGGATATGCTGCTTTTCCTTCTGCGCGATGCTGACGCCCAGCCAGATCTGCCAAATGAAGATATAGCGGGTCAGTTCTTCACTCCAGGTCAGAGAAGAGTTGAACACCGAGCGCATGATGACCTGTGAAAAGATGATCAGTGTCGTTAAAACAAGACTGGCACAAAGCACCCGCTCCTCCAGCTTGTCGTAGCCGTAGATCAACTTTTTCAAAAAGCCGTCCTGTTTCAAAGACATCCACTCCTTTCAAAGGAAAAACGCGGGGCTGGCAAGCAGCCCCGCCCGGTTCAGGTCAGATGATAAGGTTTATTCGTTGAAGGACTCCGCGAGTTCGAAGATTTCCTCGCCCCATTCTGCCTTATACTGGTCGTACATGGGCTGTACCTTATCTACAAATGCCTGATACTGCTCATCGGTCAGATAGTTGACTTCCATGCCTTCCGCTTCCAGCTTGGAAACGATATCTTCGTTATCCGCCAGTTCGGTTTCTCTCTGTTCAGTCACGAATTCGGCGCAGCACTGCTCCAGAATCGCACGGTCTTCTTCGCTCAGGGACTCCAGCCATTCCTGGTTGGTCAGGATCGGAAGGAAGTTGTGTACGTGAGCATCCATCGTCAGGTACTTCTGAACCTGCTGGAAACCGGAAGCATAGATCAGTGTAGGAGGGTTTTCCTGCCCGTCTACGACGTTCTGCTGCAGGCCGGTATACAGCTCGGAGAAGCTCATGGGAGTGGCATTGGCGCCAAGGGTGTTGTACATGGTAATGAATACAGGAGAGTTCATAACACGCATCTTCAGACCTGCCAGGTCATCCGGCGTATACAGCGGATGCTTGTTGTTGGTCGTGCTTCTGGGCCCGTTGTAGATATAGCCCAGGGATACGAAACCGCTGTCCTTAATCCATTCATCGATCTGGTCGCCCAACGCACCGTCCAGGGCATTGAAGGCTGCCTGTGCGCTTGTGAACAGATAAGGCATATCCAGGATGCCGATACGCTCATTATAAGCCGTAATAACAGAAGTGGACGGAAGGGCCATCTGGATGATGCCCATAGCGACGCTTTCGCAAAGCTCTTCATCGCCGCCAAGTTCTGCATTCGGATAGATTTCCACGCTGATGCGTCCTTCGGTCTGAGCTTCCAGCTTTTCCTTCATATGAAGCAGGGCTCTGTGAACAGAACGGTCCTCAGCTTCCACATGACCGATTTTCAGGGTGGTGGATTCGGCTGCCTTTGCTTCCGCACTGAAGCCCAGGCTCAGGGCCATGACCAGCGCAAGTGAGAGAGCGAATAACTTTTTCATAACAGTACCTCCTTT
>CACZQT010000501.1 GCA_902783295.1 uncultured Lachnospiraceae bacterium | reverse complement strand
GCCGGGTTCCGCTTCCTCGGAAGCGATCATATAGTCCGCATGGTTTGCCACTACCAGCGCAGTTTCCGCTGTAGCCATCAGACAGGCATCGAAGCCGACGAAGTCGAATTCCACACCGCCGTCCGTAAGCGCCTTGTGGATCTTGGTAAGGTCCATAGAACCGCTGGCTTTGTACTTTTCGTCATATCCGTATCCGCTGATGGAACCGCCGCCGTGGTCCCAGAAAATCAGGTCATAGCGGTTGGCCGGATAATTCGCCGCGCACCAGCGGATAAAAGCGCTCAGGGTATTCGGATCGGTCATGGGCTTCCTGCCGTCATCCGCTACAAGACGCTCCATCTGGCCATTGGTGATCTTATAGATCTGGTTGACATTGCTGCTGACCACGTTGTTCTGCCAGCGGGAGCAGCCGCCGGTATAGACCAGCAGGTTGATGTTGGAGCCCAGGCTGGCCTTGGTCATCTCCACCAGGTCCGAAGTACCCATGGAGCTGCGGGACTCCAGGTCGGTTCCGCACATATAAACCATGATGGTCGTGACGTCCCGGCCCTTCCCAAGAATTCTGGTGCGCTTTCCGGGAGTGCCGGAAGCTACCGATGTGTTCAGTTCAGATGTATTGGCCGGAAGGGTCTCTGCCGTACTCTGAGAAACCGTGCCTCCGGTCTGCTGGGTGAAATAATTGTAGAAGTCGCTCAGGCCGGAACCGCCGCTATGCCCGGAGCCGCCGGTAATACCGGAGCCGCCGGTAATTCCTGCGCCGCCGCTGATCCCGGAGCTGCCGGTATTGCTGCCGGAGGAAACCGGTGCCGTCACAGTTCCGTTATCCGTATAATTGGCGGTAGGCTGAGGCGTATAGTTGTTAGAAGGATTGGTGGTCTGGCTGGTCAGCCCGCCCTTCATAAACATGAAAATCACAGCAATGATGATAATCGGAAGGCTGATGCCGCCCCCGATTTTGGCTCCCCGGGACGCGCTCTGGGTCTGCTTGTAGGTGTGCACAGGCCTGCCGGTTCCGCTTCCCGATGTACCGGAAGAAGTCTTATGCATACCGCCGGAAGACCCAACCGGTCCCTGGTCACGGCCTTCTCCCCGCCGTGCCACACCGGTTCCGCCTTCCTGAACGTTTTTCTTTCTGGCTACAGGTCGATTGTCCATGGTACTCTCCCTTCCTGAAGTGGATTCGGACGTCAAAAGGACTGTATGATTTCTCAACACCGCAAAAGCAGTACAGAAATTTAAGCAGTCTTTTGACCTTTGCGTTATATCATATCAAAAAAAAGAGAAAAAGACAACTGTCTCTCCGTCTCCAGGTTTTCCATGTTGACATTTTCCGTTCTCCTGATTAGAATAAAAGCGTGCCAAATTCGCCGATTTTATGAAAAGGAGCTTCCTATGAAGAAAAAACTTCAGCATGTTTTGATCTTTGGTTTTCTTATGGGCATTCTGGCGGCAGGACTGTTTGCCGTACGCCCTGTAAAGGCATATGCAGCTTACTCACAGATCCCTGAAGCCGGTGCTGCTCCCAAAAAGATAGGGAATTACTATTTCTGGACCGAGGAGGGACATATCCGCTTTTCCACGAAGCTGGACGGAAGTTACCGGTCTCCGATGTACTCCTGTCCGGACAGTCTCGCCTATACAGACGGTTCTAATATCCTTTTCCTGGCTGCTCTGGAAAAGGGGCAGTGGCTTGTCAAATATTCCATCAGCAGCCACGAAGGAAAAGGGATCAGGCAGATGCCGGGTACCAAAACCGTGAACGATACTCCTTATTCTCTCCGTGCCATGGTGGGAAACTATGTCATAATCAATAACACGGACTATGACAATTTTACTTCAGAAGTCTATTCATACAATATTTCCAGCAAAAAATGGAATCTGCAGCTTGCGAACGGTCATGTCTGCCATGCGTCCGGTTCCACAATGATCATTGAACACGGTCTGCGTACAGATGTTTCGCCTTTCAAGGCAAGTATCTATAAATTCAGTTCCGGAAAGCTCAAAAAAGTAAAATCCCTGGGGAATTACTGCGTCGGAGGCGCCGTCAGCGGAAAGTATATTTATTATGCACTTGCCCCGAGTGCTGCCGCCAAAAGCGCCACTGTCTACCGGATAAAACTGAACGGCACCGGACGTAAAAGCTTCGGCAAGATCAGCAAACCGGTAACATATGCCCATAACTTTACTTCCAAGAGCTGTGTCCTCAGCATCAAAGGAACCGAATACCGTTACACCTACAAGACCAAAAAACTGAAAAAGATCTCTTCCGCAGGATGAATTTCCGTATTTCATGCGGGATAAGGATCTCACAGTACCCCGAGCACAGCGCACAAGAATCTCAAACGATTCTTTAATAATACAAAGAAAGACGGAGGAAGCAGGACTATGGGAAAATTTGTACTCAAACCGGCCCTGAAGGGGGTCAAATTCGACCTGAAAGCAACCAACGGCCAGGTCATCGCCACTTCGCAGGTTTATAAATCTCTGAAGACCTGCCTCAGCGGAATTGCCAGCGTCGTGAAAAACGCGGGTCTTGCAGAAATCGAGGACCAGACCGTCGAAGGTTTCGAAGTCAAGAAGAACCCGAAGTTTGAAATCTATACCGACAAGGCCGGCGAAATCCGTTTCCGCCTGAAAGCGAAAAACGGTCAGATCATTGCCATCAGCGAAGGATATACCACTCTGGCAAACTGCCAGAAGGGAATCGAATCCATCAGGAAGAACGCACCCGGCGCACCGATCGAGAAGCCGGAGGATCTGGTCCTGCCGAAGGTGGAGAAGCCCGGAAAAGCCGCGAAGCCCCTGAAACCCGGCGAGCGCCGTAACGAGCTGCAGTAGACTTTTAAAACCTGCAAAG
>CACZQT010000500.1 GCA_902783295.1 uncultured Lachnospiraceae bacterium | reverse complement strand
CGCCTTTTTCCCGCATCATGGCTCCCATCTTCCTCATGGCAGCCATATCCGGTTTTTTGCCTGTATTCGCCATGGATTCCGCTGCGGTAAAAGTGCCCAGATGCAGGTATTCCCGGAACACGCCGCCGTGGGGGACCACAAAGCCTTTTGTCTTCTTCAGGCCTTCCTCCACCGCCTGGCAGATTAGAGGCGGACTGCCCATCAGATCCGTAACCGTCAGATCGGCTGCGGCAATATCTTCCGTAAGCTTCTGTCTTTTCTCCTTTGTCAGATTGGAAATCGAATAATACACAGACAGCTCGATTTCCGCATTATATTCAGCCTTCAGTTCCCCGGTGCACGCAATCAACGATTTGATCACCGGCACGGAGACCGTTACAAATACCAGTTTCATTCTTCTTCTCCTGTTTTGCTTTCCGGATGAATCACCTTCCGTGCATAGAAGATCGGGCGTCCGTCTTCGCCGGTCAGCACATCCGCTTCCACCCCGAATACTTCCTCCAGCACGCCTTCCCGGATTAAATCCCAGGGACTTCCCTGCCGGTAAATATGATGCCGGTCCAGCACCACCAACTCGTCGGAATACCTGGCTGCGTGGTTAATGTCGTGCAGTACCATCAGTATGGTGATTTTCTCTGTCCGGTTCAGATCCCTGACCAGCTCCATGATCTCCAGCTGATGTGCGATGTCCAGGTACGTTGTCGGTTCGTCCAGAAGCATCAGCTTCGGCTTCTGGGCCAGCAGCATGGCAATCCACGCCCGCTGCCTCTCTCCGCCCGACAGGGTATTGATGCTTCTTTCCCTAAGGGCTGTAACGCCGGCCCTCTCCATGGCCCATTCCACGATGGCCTTGTCCTTTTCCGGACTTCCAGAAAACAGATTCCTGTGCGCAAATCTTCCGTAACCCACCAGCGTTTCCACCTTTACGTTGCTCATGGAATCATTGGTCTGGGAAAGCACTGCCATGATTCTTGCTGTCTTTCTTGCGGACATACGGTATACATTTTCTCCGTTCAGCAGAATCCTGCCCTTTTCAGGCTTCAGGCTCCTGCCGATGCTTCTCAGAAGTGTTGTCTTGCCGCAGCCGTTTTTGCCGACTATGGTAACAATTTTCCCCTCCTCCACGGAGAAGCTGATATCCTCCAGAATCTTTTTCTCTTTAAAGGCGACCGACAGATTTTCCACTTTCAGAATTGTCTTTTCCATCCGGCTACCTCCTCAGCAGATACAGGAAGAAGGGCACACCCAGGGCAGCCATCACAATACCTACAGGGATTTCCGTCGGGCTTAAAACCGTCCGTGCAAAGGTGTCGCTGAACATGACAAGTGCCGCGCCTAAAAGTGCGGAACCGGGAAACATTATCCGATAATCGTTTCCCAGTATCAGCCGGATACTGTGGGGAACGATAAGCCCCACAAAGCCGAGAAGGCCGACCACACTTACGGCACTGGCTGCGAGAAGGGCTGCCAGCACCGTAAAGCCCATCCTGGTCAGTTCGACATTCAGCCCGACGCCTCTTGCAGCGTCATCACCCAGCACCAGGATATTCAGCCTTTTATGGAAAATAATCGCAAGGCTCAGGCCGATTATGGTATAAGGAAGAATTGTCTTAACCTCAGGCCAGCTTCGCGCGGAAAGGCTGCCGTTCATAAAAGTGAGCGCTCCGTGGACACGGTCGCTGAAAAAAACAAGCACGGCGGAAATGCCCGCGGAAAACAAAGTGGACACCGCAACGCCGGACAGTACAATCCGCGTCGGCTCAATACCCCGCCGCCAGGCCAGAATGTAAATGATAATTGCCGCCAGCATGGCACCGCCGAAGGCTGCGGGAGGCACCAGAGCCTGGTACTGGGGAACAATAACCAGTATGGCGATGCCGAAAAGTCCTGCGCCGGCGGATATGCCGATAATACTGGGATCCGCCAGCGGATTTTTCATCACGCCCTGCAGGATCGCCCCGGCTACCGCCAGATTGGCGCCTACCAGCACGGCCAGGATCATTCTGGGCAGACGGATATTCCAGACCACCTCCGCCTCCACCGTGGACATATCGCCCCGGATGGCTGACGCAATATCCGACAGATGGATTTTCATGGTTCCCACCACATTTCCGACAAGGAAGCCGGCGGCTACCGCCACGGCGAGGATCACAAAAACCAGTATGATTTTCCTTCGTTCTTTATTCAATGACATCTGCCGGTTCTCCAAATACGTCCGGGTAAACGCTCTGCGCCATGTACATGACCGCGTCTTTATAATAAGGACCTGCATTGTACAGGTAATACTGCTGCGGCAGGTAGATAACATGCCCTTCCTTCACGGCCCTGACCGTACTCCAGGCAGGATTCTCCGAAAACATGGTATTCACCATTTCCCTGGCCTTTTCATTGTCGGATACCATGGAAGTAACCATCAGAAGGTCGGGATTTTTCTGAACAATATATTCGATGTCCAGCGGGGTATTCTCTGAACCCAGTGTATCCGCCGGAAGTCCCGACGCAATATTCTCAAGGCCCAGCATATAGGCAATATCCCCCGCAATGCTGGAATCCAGCTTGACGCTTACAGAGCTGTTGGTGACATAAAGGATAACGCAGGAAGGACTGGTGTCCGGCACCGCCTTCTGTATATCCGCCAGCGTTCCGTACAGGTCCTGAATATACGCCTCCGCTTCCTCTGTACTTCCCAGAATTTTTCCGAAACCTTCATAAACCTGGCACAGATGCTCCACGGTTTTCGCGTTGGTTTCGATGACGGTAAACCCCATTTCCTTCAGCTTGGCTGCCGCTGTGGTCTGGACGCCCGTCTGCGTGATAATCACATCCGGTTTCTGCGCCATAACCGCCTCCAGGTTCAGCTGGTACACGGCGCCTGCCCGGGGAATGGCAAGCATTTCCTCACTCCGCTCCCGGAAAAGAATCAGATTGCTGCTGATGTCGGAACTGCAGACAGAATCCCCGCCCAGCTGATACCAGATATTTAAAAGAGTGCCGGAAGTCACTGCCACCCGCTCCGGCTTTTTCTCCAGGACCGTAATATTGCCCAGCGCGTCCGTAACGGTCAGCGGATAGTCATCTCCTTCCACTTTCAGCATGACGGTCCTGGAATCCAGCATGTCCACTGCCGGAAGATTTAGTCTCTGCTCCAGTGTTTCTTCGGAAACGCCGGCTGTCTGCTCCGCATCTTCAGATATCCCGCTTCCTTTTTCGCCACTGTCCGCGGCAATCTGCCCGGAAGCCGCCTCAGTCTCTCCGGTTTTCGCGTTTTCCCGGCTGCCGCAGCCTGCCAGTGCGCCTGCCAGAAGTCCGG
>CACZQT010000499.1 GCA_902783295.1 uncultured Lachnospiraceae bacterium | reverse complement strand
TCTCAGATAATCTCGTACCCCAGCATTTCATATTTCAGCCGGGAGCCTTCCACGATCTCTGCCGGCAGCAGGGCCCTGGCTACCAGCTTTTCTCCGTCTGAAGGAGCATCCGTCCTTTTCAGATGCGCATAGTCCCCGTCTATCTTCGTAACCACATAAAACATCGTTTCCAGGATCATCCGTTTTCTCTCCTTCTCTTTTCAAAAAAGGGTATAGAACACAATGTCTATACCCTTTCATGCATTTCATATTCATGACCGGACCGGTCTCAGCCTGCCTGCAGGCCTTCCGGACCTTCATCTGCAAAAAGCTCTCCGGCTGTTCCGGAATTATTTCTGCATCTGCTTCGCAACTTCTGCCGCGAAATCTTCTTCCTTCTTCTGGATGCCTTCGCCGGTCTCGAAGCGATAGAACTTCTTCAGGGTGACAGGTGCGCCGACAGCCTTGCCGACTTCCTTCAGGTAAGCGGCTACAGTCTGCTTGCCATCTTCCGCTTTTACATAAACCTGATCCAGCAGGCAGATGTCCTTCATTTCCTTGGACAGACGGCCTTCTACGATACCCTTGATAACCTTTTCGGGCTTCGCAGCTTCCTTCGGATCGTTCAGAATCTGAGCCATCAGGATCTCACGTTCCTTCGCCATGAACTCATCGGATACTTCGTCACGGGAGATATACTGAGGACGAAGGGCTGCAATCTGCATCGCGATGTTCTTCAGAGCTTCTCTGGACTCTTCTGCTTCGGGAGCTTCTGCCTGTACCAGCACACCGATACGGCCGCCGCCATGGATGTAGCTGACGATCATGCCGTCCGCTTCGTTCATGCGGGCAAACCGGCGGATGGAAAGGTTCTCGCCGATCACGGAGATCTTCTCGGACAGAGCCTGAGCAACCGTCAGCTCTTTATCCAGGAACCAGGGTTCTGCCAGGAAAGCTTCGATGTCTTCAGCGCCGCTCATCATAACAGCCGTAGCTACATCCGCTACATAGCCCTGGAAGTCCGCGTTCTTGGACACGAAGTCCGTTTCGGAGTTTACTTCCACGACAACAGCCTTGCCGTCTTCGATCTTCGTGGTAACCAGGCCTTCAGCCGCAATACGGCCAGCCTTCTTGGCTGCCGCAGCCAGTCCCTTCTCACGCAGGAACTCTACAGCCTTCTCCATATCACCGTCCGTAGCGGACAGAGCCTTCTTGCAGTCCATCATACCTGCGCCGGTCATTTCGCGCAGTTCTTTTACCATTGCCGCTGTAACAGCCATTATTCTGCATCCTCCGCAATTTCTTCAATATCCTTCACAGCGTCTTCCGCTGCTTCCGCCGCTTCTTCCATCATCTCAGCTTCCGCTTCTTCGATCGTGGCTTCGCCCTGCTTCGCCTCGATGACTGCATCCGCCATCTTGCCGACAATCAGCTTGACCGCACGGATCGCGTCGTCATTGCCGGGGATTACATAATCCAGTTCTTCCGGATCGCAGTTGGTATCCGCAATACCGATCAGGGTTACGCCCAGAGCATGAGCTTCCTGTACGCAGATATGCTCTTTCTTGGGGTCTACGATGAAGATCGCATCCGGGACGCGCTTCATGTTCTTGATGCCGCCAAGGTTCTTTTCCAGCTTTTCCCATTCCTTCTTAATCTGGATAACTTCCTTCTTGGGCAGTACATCGAAGGTGCCGTCTTCGCTCATCTTCTCGATGGCGCGCAGTCTGGCAATACGGCTCTGGATGGTCTTGAAGTTGGTCAGCATGCCGCCCAGCCATCTCTGGTTTACATAGTACATGCCGCAGCGTTCCGCTTCCTGCTGGATCGCGTCCTGTGCCTGCTTCTTGGTGCCGACGAACAGGATGGTGCCGCCGTTTGCAACGATATTGGCTACCGCATTGTAGGCCTCGTCTACCTTGCCGACAGATTTCTGCAGGTCAATGATATAGATGCCGTTGCGTTCCGTATAGATATACGGAGCCATTTTGGGATTCCACCTTCTGGTCTGATGCCCGAAGTGTACGCCAGCTTCCAGCAGCTGCTTCATCGAAATAACGCTCATGTCTTTTCCCTCCATTTGGTTTTTTTGCGGCAGGTGCCATGTCTTTCCTTTCGGATTCTCTGTTCAGAATCTTCCGGAACCGTTCATGGCCATTCGCCGTTCTTCCGCATGGATGACCCCGGGAACCTCTTAAGGCACCGCCCGGCAGCCTTCTTCCATACGTGATTGGTATGAGCCTCTGCGGGCTGTGCCCACAGACCAAATCACTATACCACAGAGATCGAAAGATTGCAAGCAGAAAACACAGAAGACAACTCGTTTTTCCGGAAAAAGCAGGAGCTGCTCCGGTATTGCCGGAGCAGCTCTCAGAGCCATTCTGAAAATGAAAACAGGGAGGATTTCATCCTCCCCGTCTGTTTTTATTCACCTTCCGAAGCTTTCAGTTTTTCAAGCTCGGTTATAATCAGTTCGTTCAGTATCTTGATATATGTACCCTTCATGCCGGAAGAACGGGATTCGATAACTCCGGCGCTTTCCAGCTTCCGGAGAGCATTTACAATCACAGATCTTGTAATCCCCACACGGTCCGCAACCTTACTGGCCACAAGAATGCCTTCCTGCCCTTCCATCTCTTCAAAGATATGCTGTACAGCGTCCAGCTCCGAGGCAGACAGCGTGCCAATGGCGGATTTTACGATCTGCAGTTTGCGGATCTCTTCTGCGCTTTCTTCATTCAGGGAACGCAGCATCTCCAGACCGACTACTGCATTTCCGTACTCTGCCAGGATGATATCGTCGATTTCATAAGGCTTTTCGGTCTTGTATACAAACAGAGTTCCCAGCCGTTCCCCCGCGATATCAATCGGCGTTATGATGACATGATAATTGCTCAGCTGCGGGCCTTCGAACCCCAGTGTCTTCAGGTTCACATTTTCCTTGGTGGAAAGGATATTCAGCAGCCTCTCATTCAGAGCTTCATCGATAAACAGGCCAACCCGCGCCGATTTCCAGGTTTCGTCAAATTCCTCTACAAAGTATTCGCCGATTCCCAGAATTTTGCCTTTCCGGCTGATGACCAGGACATTGGATTCCAGTACATCACTGAGAACACGGCAAACATCGTTAAAAACAAATACTTTCGAAGTGTTGTTATGCAGCAGTTTGTTGATTTTTCTGGTCTTGTCCAACAGCTGTACGCTCATCTCCGATCTCCCCCCTTCTGCCCGGACGCGTATCCCGATAATAGAAATAAGGCGCAACCGGCATCCACTGCCAATCCGCCGTCTGTTCTGACCTTTTTCTGTTGGCGCTGATGCGAAATTGCCTTCGCCTATTTACATCAGACAAAGATATAATACACCCTTTTTCAGGAGATTGCAAGAGTATTCAGAAATTTATCCCAAAAATGTGCAAAAAAGAGTGTCATGAAAGGTTTTTGCCCTCTCTTTGACACTCTCTTTCTGAATCAGATACTTGTTTTCAAACATTCCGCCCTGTTCTTCCCAGGTGTCCGAACTGTTAGTTTCCGGATTCCGCTGCAGGCTCTTCCTGCCCTTTTTCCGTATTCTTCCCGGAAGGTTTCTGCCAGCTCATGTAATCGCAGTCCGGATGATTCTCGCAGCCGTAGTAGCGGCGGCCTTTCCGTGTCTTTTTCACCAGAATGGCTCCTCCGCACTTGGGACAGATATCTCCCGTCTTTTCCAGGAAGGGTTTTGTAAAGCGGCATTCCGGGAAGCCGGGGCAGGCCAGGAACTTCCCGTGAGGCCCGTATTTGATCACCAGCTTCCGCCCGCAGACTTCGCAGGGCTCGTCTGTTTCCTCGTCAGCGACCTGTACCTTTTCCAGGCTTTCTTCCGCACGTTCCACCGCTTCCATGAGGCGGGGATAAAACGTCCGGAGCGGTACCTTCCAGTCTTCTGCCCCTTCCGCCACCTTATCCAGTTCCTCTTCCATACGGGCTGTCAGGCCTTCATCCACCACAGAGGAGAAATATCCCTGCATAATCCCGTTGACAGTTTCCCCGAGTTCGGTTACATAGAGGTTCCTGTTTTCTTTCACGATATAATGACGGCCGAGCAGAGTCGTGATAGTAGGCGCATATGTACTGGGACGGCCGATCCCGCCTTCTTCCATGGCCCGCACCAGACTGGCTTCCGTAAAATGCGCCGGAGGCTGTGTGAAATGCTGTTTCGGCTCAAAAGCTTCAAAAGCCAGGGCTGTATCCTTTGCAAGCTTTGTAAGCCCGCTCTTCTTTTCAATCTTTTCCTCGGAGGCTTCGTCATAAACCAGCCGGAAACCGTCAAAGACCTGAAGATCCGCACTGGCCCGGAATTCCTCTCCGGCCGCTTCTACCCGGACCTGCAGGCTGTTGTACCTCATGTCCGCCATCCGGCTGGCAGCAAAGCGCTTCCAGATCAGCTGATACAGGCGGAACTGATCCCGGCTCAGAGAATCCTTCACAGCCGCCGGAGTCAGAGTGATATCCGCCGGACGGATAGCTTCATGCGCATCCTGAATCTTTCCTTTTTGCTGTCCTTTTCCGTCGCGCTGCGGTGCCACATAATTCTCGCCGTATTCCTCGAGAATGTACTTCCGGGCAGCTGCGTCCGCCTCATCGGCAATTCTGGTGCTGTCTGTACGCAGATAGGTGATCAGACCCACTGTGCCTACGTCCTTCAGATCTACCCCTTCATACAGCTGCTGGGCGATCCGCATGGTCTTCTGCGTGGAGAAATTCAGCTGCCGGCTGGCTTCCTGCTGCAGTGTACTTGTCGTAAACGGCAGCGCCGGTTTTCTGGTTTTTTCCTGGCTTCTGATCTCCGTGATGCAGAAATCAGCGCCTTCCAGCTTCTTCATAAGTCTCCGGACGTCCTCTTCGCATGCCAGATCCTGCTTCCCGCAGTAACGGACAGACATAGGTTCCTTCCAGCCTTCCGGCAGAAGGGAGGCATCCAGCGTCCAGAATTCTTCCGCCTGAAATGCATTGATCGCTTCTTCTCTCTCGCAGATCATGCCCAGGGCTGCATTCTGCACTCTTCCGGCCGACAGCCCGCGCTTCACCTTTTTCCAGAGCAGGGGACTGATCCTGTACCCCACAACACGGTCCAGAGCACGTCTGGCCTGCTGGGCGTCCACCAGGTTCATATCCAGCTCCCGCGGCGCTTTCAGAGACGCTTTTACGGCTGTCTTTGTAATTTCGTTAAAAGTAATTCTCTGGATTTTCTGTCCTGTTCCAGACAGGGCTTCTTCCAGATGCCAGGCAATGGCTTCGCCTTCCCGGTCCGGGTCAGTCGCCAGAAAGATCTTATCCGCTTTCTTCGCCTGCCTGCGCAGGGCGGCCAGGGTGTCCCCTTTCCCGCGGATGGTAATGTAATGCGGCTCGAAATCGTTGTCCACATCAATGCCCAGCCTGCTCTTGGGAAGATCCCGGATGTGCCCGCCGGATGCTTCCACTGCATAGGACGATCCCAGGAATTTTTTGATGGTTTTGACCTTGGTCGGCGACTCTACAATAATTAATGTCTTTGCCATAAGAACTCTGTCGTCTGCATCCCGGCACTGCCTGCGGATGCGTCCCTCTCCCCTTCATAATCCTTGCCGTGAAAAATCCCGGGCAGAGAAAGCCGCGGCAGATTCCGCTGTTTCTCTGTACAGAAATTTTCACAAAAGCCCGGTATGATTCCCTCTCCGGGACAGCATTTATTCTTATACATCATTTTTATCGCAGAAGCAAGTCCTAAACAAACGGACTGTTTTTTGAATTCCAGACAAAGGACCGTTTTTGGTGCAGACCGGATAAACTGCGCCACTGCCTGCCGCATGGATACTCTTATGAGCACTCGTATGTACACGGCGCACCATCTATACCCGGTGCACACTCTGCAGGCTTATTACGAATGAACCCCATGCCGCAAAAAACGGCACGGGGCTCATCAGCAGCGGCTGTTCTCACCGCATCTTTACTTTTTCACCGTAACTGTGATCACAAATTTCGCCTTGCCGGCTGTTACTGTGACCTTGGCTTTTCCGACTTTCTTTCCTTTCACCACGCCCTTGGAATTTACCGTGACGATCTTCTTATTAGAAGACTTGTACTTGATCTTATCCGTACTGTTCTTCGGCTTCAGCTTAGGCTTCAGAGTAACTGTCTTCCCTTTGCGAACTGTCAGTTTTTTCTTAAGTCCTTTAATAGCCTTCGCCTTTATTTGTTTCTTTTTGGTTTTACTGTTTTCTGTGCTTTCTTTTGTTTCCTCCGTTGACTCTTTTTCGGTCTTTGACAGTACTTTTACCTTTACTGTCATGGTCATGCCGCTGCGCAAAGCCACGCGAATATTCGCTGTTCCGGAACGAATCCCGCGAACCACACCATCCGAAGATACCGCAGCAACTTTTTTGTTGGAGGAGGACCATTTTATTACGGCATCTCCATTTGCCAGCCCGGAAACTACGATCGCCTTAGAACTCTCCCCCTCATAGACCGACAGTTTTTTCGCACTGATCTTCCAGGTCGGTTTCAGCTTTGATACCACAGCCGTTTCTGTATTCTTACAGAGAGAACAGGTACGGGTCTTTTCTCCTTCTTCGAGCACAGTCGCCTGTTTTGTAACCGTCCAGGCGCTCCAGTCATGATCCGCAGCCGAACCTCCAACACATTCTTTGCTGTCCGAAGTACCGGTTTGCTGTGAGTCAGTCCCCGACTTGGACGAAGTATCCGTGCCTGTTGATGTACCCGTACCAGTGGACGTACCTGTCCCGGTCGACGTTCCTGTGCCCGTCGATGCTCCTGTACCGGTCGATGTTCCTGTACCCGTCGACGTTCCTGTACCCGTCGATGTTCCCGTCCCGCTCGATGTTCCTGTTCCGGTCGATGTTCCTGTTCCGGTCGATGTTCCCGTACCAGTCGATGTGCCTGTCCCGCTCGATGTTCCTG
>CACZQT010000498.1 GCA_902783295.1 uncultured Lachnospiraceae bacterium | reverse complement strand
TGCACAATATCACCCTCAAGTCATAAGACCCTTTCCGGAGCGTCCGCCGGAAAGGGTCTGAAACGCCATGAAGGAAAGCTATCTTTCCCGCGGGTGTTCTTACAGATTCTTCATAATTCTTTCAGCGATCTGAGGACCGGTCAGCCCGTATTCCTTCAGCAGATCGGCGGGTTTTCCGCTCTGGCCGAAGACATCATTGATGCCGATCTTTTCGAAATACTCGACCCCGTGACCGATCACTGCGGATGCCACTGCATCGCCCAGACCGCCGATAACGGAGTGCTCTTCCACAGTAAACACCTTTTTGCATTTGGCGGTATATTCTCTCGCCAGCTGATCGTCAAAGGGTTTGATCGTATGGAAGGATACGAGTGCGGGCTTATATCCCTTGGCTTTCAGAATCTCACAGGCATCCAGCACATGCTCCAGAATGATGCCGCAGGTAAAGATCACACAGTCACTGCCGTCTTCCAGAACATTGCCTTTTCCGACCGTGAAAGGCCTCGGATCATAAATAGGGGAAGGCAGCCGCGCAGTGCGGATATACACGGGGCCATCAATTCTGGAAGCCGCTTCCACACACTGATACACTTCATTGGCATCGGACGGCGCAAAAACAGTCATCCCCGGCAGCACGCGCATCAGTGCCAGATCCTCGATTGCCTGATGGCTGCCCCCGTCTTCGCCAAGCGTAATTCCGGCGTGGCTGAAGCCGAACTTTACGTTAAAATGCGGATAGCATACGCCGTTACGGATCTGATCATAGCATCGTCCGGCAAAAACAGCAAAAGTGGAGCAGAAGGGAATCAGTCCCATGGTGCTCATGCCCGCCGCGATATCCACCATATCCGCTTCAGCGATTCCGCAGTCATAGAACCTACCGGGAAAAGCCTTTTTAAATCCGTTGGTCATGGTGGCAGCCGCCAGATCGGCGTCCAGAACAACCACCTTTTCGTTGTTTTCGCCCAGCTTTACGAGGGCCTCACCGTAGGCAACGCGAATTGCTTTCTTTTCCATGTTCTCAGCCCTCCAGTTCTTTCAGTGCCTGTTCAGCCTGTTCCGCGTTCGGAGCTTTTCCGTGCCAGCCAACCTGGCCTTCCATGTAGCTCACGCCTTTGCCTTTCAGGGTATTCATAATGATATAGCGGGGTTTGCCGGGGCATGCGGGAGTATGAAGCGCATCCAGCACCTGCTGCATATCGTTCCCGTCTGCGACCTCAATCACATCGTATCCGAAGGCTTCGGCCTTTGCACGAATGTTGCCGAGGGACATGACCTCGTCATTGGTTCCGTCAATCTGCATTCCGTTATGATCAAGAATCACGGTCAGATTGTCCAGATGATAGTGCGCGGCGGCCATGCTGGCTTCCCAGACAAGGCCTTCCTGACTTTCGCCGTCGCCGATGATGGTGTACACATGGCATTTGTTCCCCGTGTGCTTTGCGCCGAGCGCCATGCCAACAGCAATGGAAATGCCCTGTCCCAGAGATCCCGTGGAAGCGTCCACACCTGGACACTTTTTGATGTCGGGATGGCCCTGAAGAATACCGTGCAGCTGACGGAAAAGGTCAAATTCTTCCCGGCCGAAATAGCCGCGTTCGCAGAGCGTACCGTACAGAGCGGGAGCGGAATGTCCCTTGGAAAGAACAAAACGATCCCGGTTCGGATCCTTATCATTTTTCGGATCCACGTTCATAACATCGAAATACAGGGCAACCATCGTTTCAGTGGAGGACAGGGATCCGCCGGGATGACCGGCACCCGCCTTGGCAACCATGGTGATGATATCCCGCCGTACCTGGCGGGCTGTGGCTTTCAGCGCCTGAATATCCATACCGTTTCCTCCTTGATTTTTGTCCGTACCAGAAATTATAGTTTTCTTCATCCAGATTGTCAAGAATTCATTGCGCCGTGTCCGTTAAGGCTCCCCGTCTCAGCCATTCTGTTCAGGGCTTCCTTCATGGCAATTCTTCCGTGTGCATAGGTCAGTCCGCCCTGCATATAGGCAGTATAGGGAGCCCTTATCGGACCGTCCGCGCTCAGTTCGATGCTGGCGCCGGCCACAAAAGTGCCTGCAGCCATGACCACCGGGTCATCATATCCGGGCATAGCCCAGGGTTCGGGCATGGCCATGCTGTCCACCGGACTGGCGCTTTGCAGGCCTTGACAGAAGGCAACCAGGCGCTCCGGTGTTTCCATCATAATGGCCTGGATGATATCCGCCCGTTCCTCGTCGGAAGCCGGCGAACATTTCATTCCCAGATT
>CACZQT010000497.1 GCA_902783295.1 uncultured Lachnospiraceae bacterium | reverse complement strand
GTGGTCTTGCCGTGATCTACATGTGCGATAATGGCTATATTTCTGATATCTTCCCGAATCATAGGACTATTCATCTCCTTTACAATGTTAAGAAACGGTACGATCATAAATCCATTGCTTCCAAAATGCAAGCGTTTTTCATCAGATAAGCGAAGACAAGGGGACTGTCCCTCTGTCCCAACGGACAGAGGGACAGTCCCCTTGTCTTTCTTTCCCCTTCGCTTTTCCCTTCAGCGGCGGGCTGCTGTCCTGAGCCATTCTGCCCTTATCTCTCCGGGTAGCTTTCGTACAGTTCCCGCAGTTCCCGGATCAGCCGCAGCAGGCCTTCATCGTCCAGTACGTCGGCCACCATCATTTCGTAGTTGTCGAACACCAGGTCAAAGCTGACCATGACCTGGTCCCGCAGCCGGTTCGCTTCGATCTCCAGCACAGGTTCGATGAATTCCCCTTTATAGCGGAAGCTTTTTCCGTCGGCGATGCTCTGCAGTTCCCGGATGATTTCTTCCAGTTCGAATGTCAGCAGGAAGCTTTCCCGGAATACCGCCGGTCCGTAGCCCTCGCGCTCATGCGCCACCTGGAAAGTCAGCCAGTTTGCTTCATAGCTGTATTCCCCGGGCACACTGCCTTTTGCTTCGGGATACTGGTATTTCAGAATCTTCCACTCCATCGATTCCTGATCGTTCTGAAAACGCATTGAATGCCTCCTGTTTTTCAATCAAGCAAAATAATCGTCCGCCAGCTTTGAGAAAGCCGGCAGGGAACGCAGGATGGTCTCGAAAGAGACACAGTACGCCAGGCGCACATATCCGGGGCAGGCAAAGGAACTTCCCGGTACAAAAAGGATGTTGTATTCCGCCGCTTTCGCCACAAAGGCTTTCTCATCCGGAACCGGAGACTTCATCCAGAGATAGAAGGCTCCCTGCGGCTTTACGCATTCAAACCCCAGGGCGGTCAGGCTGCCGTACAGGGCGTCCCGGTTCCGTTCATAGTATTTCACATCGCATTTCTCGTCGATGCAGCGCTCGATGACCAGCTGCATCAGCGACGGTGCATTTACGCCGCAGGCAACCCTGGTGGCAATCACAGCTGCCTGAATCACGTTTTCCGCGTCCTCCAGCTCGTCGGGAATGACCAGATATCCGATCCGCTCTCCCGGCATGGACAGGGATTTGCTGAAGGAATAGCCCACGATGGTATTGGCGTAGTATTTCGTGACATAGGGAGCTACCGCGTCCCCGTAAGCCAGTTCCCGGTACGGCTCGTCGGAAATCAGGAAGATAGGCGCGCCGTACTCGCGCTGCTTCTGCTCCAGGATGTCCGCCAGGGCTTTCAAGATCTCTTCTGAATAAATCACACCGGTCGGGTTATGCGGTGTATTGATAATCACTGCCCTGGTTTTCGGGGAAACCAGCTTTTCAAAAGCCTCCAGATTTGGCTGGAAAGTTTCCGTATTCGGCGGTACGACGACCAGAACGCCGTCGTAATTGCGCACGTAATTTCCGTATTCCACGAAATACGGGGCGAATGTCAGCACCTCGTCCCCCGGATTCAGCAGGGTTTTCAGCGCCACGTTGAGACCGCTGGCGGCCCCTACCGTCATAATAATATTCTCCATGCGGAAATGCGTTCCGAACCGGCGGTTCAGGGAATCCGCGACGGCTTTCCGGGTACCGGGAAAACCTGCGTTGCTCATATATCCGTGAACCGTTACCGGGTCCATCTCCTCCAGGATATCCAGAATCGCCTGCTTCACGGCGGGAGGCGCAGGGACATTCGGATTGCCCAGACTGAAATCGTAGACGTTTTCCTCACCATAAAGTGCCTTCCGTCTGGCGCCTTCTTCAAACATGGCGCGGATCACGGAATTATTTTCCACCAGCGGCCTCATCTTATCTGATATCATACCTGCCCTCCTTATATTTCCCTGTTTTCTCTGTGCAGGAAGCAGCTGCGCCGTCCTGCACTTCGGTTTGCGCCGGACGGATGCTTTCCTGTCTGCCAGTCGTCTTCTTATTTGGCGTTTTTCAGAATCTCTTCGATTTCTTCCACTTCAAAAAGGTAGCTTGTATTGCAGTAATCGCAGTGAGCCTCCACCGGCTGACGGTCCTCGATCAGGCTCTCCAGGTCTTCCCGTCCCAGGCTCACGATCGCGCCGCGGATTTTCTGCTTGCTGCAGTCGCAGTAAAAATCCACTGGCATCTTTTCCAGGATTTCCAGTCCGAACCCTTCCAGTACCCGTTCCAGGATCTGCTCCGGAGTCAGGCCTTCGTCCAGCAGGCTGGTGATTGATTCGATTTCTCCGATCCGCTTTTCCAGCAGCGTGATGGTTTCATCATCCACGCCGGGCATGAGCTGCAGGATGAAGCCTCCTGCCTGGCGCACCGTATTCTCCCGGTTCATCAGAACGCCCAGGGCTACAGCCGACGGCGTCTGTTCCGAAGTGGCATAATAGTAAGTGATGTCTTCGGCAATTTCGCTGGTCACAAGAATCGAGGTTCCTACGTAAGGTTCCTTCAGTCCCAGATCCTTGGTAACTGTCAGTACACCGATGCCCAGGGCGCCGGCCACGTCCAGCTTACCCTTCTCGTTGGCATGAAGCATCACCTGGGGTACCTCGGCATATCCCTTGACATGGCCCCGGTTATCAGCCACCACAGTCAGGGATTTGGCCGGACCGTCACCATTGATTTTCAGTGTCAGCCGGTCCCTCTCACTCTTCATCATGCTTCCCATCATAACACCGGCCGTCAGCAGCCGGCCCAGAGCGGCCGTCATCACCGGGCTGGTATCATGCCGCCTTCTGGCTTCCTCTACTGTGCTGCGCGTTGTGGCCGCAAAAGCGCGGATCTTTCCGTCTGCGGCAACAGCGCGAAGTAAATAATCAGACATAAGTATACTCCCTTATTTTCCCTGCTCCCTTGCAAGGCAGAGAATGCGGTGAGAGGCCGTTCCGGCTTCTCCCTGCGTTTCCATATCAAAAGCTTCCACAAAAACCATCCCTGCTTTTTCCAGACAGGCTTTGATTTCCGGAAGCGTCCACGCCCTTTGTTCGTGCACCTCCTGCACCTTCATGTAAAGAGGCTCATCCTCCCCTTGCGGAGGAAGGACTTCATGCACGCCATCGCAGTCTTCTTCGGCCAAGCATTCCGTTTCCAGCGGCACGAAGAAGGTCAGCCGGTGCTCGTTCAGGCAGGCTTTCCGGCTGTACTGATTTTCCCAGATCATGGTAATCCCGTCCCGTTCCTCGACGATGGGATGCTTCCGCAGAGAATTATCATACTCTGCCGGTGTATTAAAGTCAAACAGGAAGAGTCCGGCAGGATCCAGATAATTATTCGCCAGCCGGAAAACCTGCTCCAGTTCCGGTTCCGTGGTAATGTAATTCAGGGAATCGCATATACTGATGATGGCGGCCACCGTCCCGTACAGTTCGAATTCCCGCATATCCTGGTTCAGGTACAGAATATTCTGTCCGGACAGGCAGCGTTTCTCCATCGCTTCCGCCAGCATATCCTCCGAAAGGTCTACCCCGATCATGTCATATCCCCGGGCTGCCAGGCGTTCCGTCATGGTGCCGGTACCACAGCCCAGCTCCAGTACCAACCCCTCGCGAATGCCGTAGGACGCCAGGAGACGGCAGAGAAAATCCTCCCACTCATCATAGGGGACATTGTCCATAAACAGATCATAGACCTCTGCAAATCCTGTATATGCCTTCATTGCTTGTGTGCCTGCCTTTTTTATGATTCTGCGGATTCAAAGCCTGCTTACCGGTCCGGCGCCTGTACTTAACAGTTCACCGCCGGTGCTGCAGGGCACCTTCTGCATTCCCTGTCTGAAAAACGGACGGCCGCGCCGGGCCGCCCGCAGGATCTGTTTTTGTCTTGAACATGCCACGCTTCGCATGTCACACGCGTTTTCAGCGCTTTTGTCTGCGGTTTTATGGCTCCTTGAACAGTTACACGTTTTTATTGACGATCCGGGTTTCTGTTTCGCCTGTGGCGATATCAATAAACCGAACAAACAGAGAAACCTTGTTCTCCTCGTTCAGACTGTTCCATACCAGGTCGGTAAAGGAATCAATATTTCCCTTGATGTCTACCCATTCCGGCTCACCTTCGAAGCTCGGCAGCGGACTGCCGTCTCCCATATAGGTATGGATGAAACGGCCTTCGCCGGGGCGGGCACCGTGATAGGCAAAGCTGTACTGATTGCAGGTCTCCGGATCGCCGTTATCCGTCTTGAGAATGGACATGGCAAAGCTGTACTTCCCGTTTTCTACATGCATGATTCCGGAAATACGAGGCGTATAGTTCGGTGCATCCGGCTCAAATTTCCTGCAGCGCAGAGACTGTTCGAAGGTCATCTGCGTATCCATCCCTTCATAGATGGTATCCGTCTGGTCGCCGTTGGTCACAATGGTTTTGTTCCCGAGGACACGCACCGGCGCGTAGATGATCAGGCTGGGATCCTCCATTTTGGAGGGATCAAAAGCTTCCGTGCGGATGCCGTCCCCGTCCTCTACAAAAACACGGTTGCGGCTGTTGCTGCTGCGGCCCATGATGAAATACGCGGTAACAGCGCTCTTTCCATCCTCACTGCGGCCGATCACAATTCCGCGGCCGGGGTATACATTGTTTTTCAGTTCCTGTTCCAGTGAACGCATCTTCATAGGAGTCTCCTTATCTTCCCGAAATATGTTTTTCCTTGTCGCCTGCTTTGAGGCTGTTTTGAGGTTGTATCAGGTAATGTTCTTCGAAGGTTTTTCCGCCTTCTTACTTTTTCGTTCCTACATCGTCATTGCAGAACTGCTTATATGTTCTGGGCCTGTAGGTGCTTCCGCTGAAAGAGCAGCTGCGGTAAAGCGTATCTATAATGTAGTTTACAGGATGATATTCGTCTTCCGGGTCCGGATCGTAGTACTGGAATTCCAGAACATAGGTGCTGTCACCGTCGTTGGCAAAAATCCGGTACGAGCCTTCGCTGCTGTCCTCATCCAGATATCCGCCCAGCAGTGCATGGGCAAACCCCCTGCTGTCCACCTTTTCGCTCATGTGCTCCATAAAGACGCTTTCGAAATAGTCGAGGCTCTCGTTATACACAGCTTTTACCCTGCTCAGAGGCTTTCCGGAATCCTCAAATTTGGAAACGAAAAGGCCGTACTCCATCTCGTGGAAATCATCCCAGAAATAGTAGTTATAGACCTGGGCATCTTCGTCAATGAGTGCTTCGTTGAACAGCTCCGGAGGATAGGCGAAAGAAAAGGTTCCGTCCTCGCTGGTTACTCTCACGTAGTCGTCCGGATCCAGGCAGTCATATACGTCTCCGGACCCTTCTGCGAACCCGCTCCAGTCGATGTCATCATCCCAGTCGTCGTCCATGTCATCATCCATGTCGTCGTCGATATCATCCAGCTCGTCGTCCCAGTCCTCTTCCCATTCGTCCCAGTTATCGAACCATTCCTCTTCTTCCCAGACTTCATCCCATTCGAGATCCGATTCATCTTCCACCAGAACCAGCATGGATGAGCCTTCATCCTGGCGGGATTCTTCCTCGTCCACGATCATGCTGATGTTCGCCATCTCATAGCGGTTGAACATCTTGCTCGGGTCAAAATCACTGGCTTTCACGGTACCGCGGTACCAGCTCTGGGATTCAAAATAGTTCTTGAGTTCCTTGTTTCCGAAGATGTATCCCCGTCTTGCAAAAATTTCGTTTCTGGCAATCCTCAGTTCCTGGTCCGTCAGGCCGGCCACTTCCGACTCGGACAGATAACGGGAATTGCTGTCCGGGAAGATGTAGGTCCCTGTCCGGGCAGGCTGATTATTCACCGCGTCCGGATCGCAGATAATCTTAGGCTTCGCCGAGGCGGCCTCGTCCGGATCTGTAGCATACTGATAGAAGAACAGTTCCGAAATGCAGGTATCCTCGTACTTCGTGCCTTCACGGACTGTTTCGATCGTTACGGTGACTTCGTCCGCCAGGATGGGTTCAGGAAAATCGACATAGCGCATGGACGCTGTAGGATTGGAGAAATCCGGTTTGTACGTATCCAGCTCACAGCGCATGATCTTGCCGCCCACTTCCAGCAGAAGTTCGATCGGAGCTCCGTTTTTATAGTAGATATCCTCGTTCTTCTGGTACCCGGGCAGGATCGCCATCCCGTAGATCCATTTTTCTTCCTTGTATCTCCAGGTGATGGTCTCTCCTTCGCCCAGGCCTTCCACGCCCTCGTTCCAGGCCGTAGCGGCATTCAGGTCCGCAATCAGTTTCTTGCCGTATTTTACCGAATCCAGTTCAGAGGAAACCTCCACGCTTCCCCGCAGCGGGATGGGGGCGCCGTAGGTTTTTGCCTGGGCAGCAGCCGGCGCAAGCAGAGCGGCCATCGCTGCCAGAAGCATCCATTTACCCATTTTCTTCATAGTTTGAACACCTCTCTTTCCACATATAATGAATAAGATATCGGCTAGAAAGCCGGACAACTCTGTATCTGCAGCATCATTTTTCTTATCTCTCTTAATACAGTATAACGCAACCGGACGGCAAATGTCCACAGGATTTTCCCCGCCGCTCTGTTTGACAGCCCCTCCGTTCCCCGGTATAATGTTTACCTTGGGCGGAGAAGACTCCCTCCTCTGCAGGAGGGGGAAAGGACAAACTTTATCAGGAGGGGATAACATGTACGGAGCGATTCTTGGAGATATCATAGGGCAGCCCTATGAATTCGGCGGCGTAAAAACCACGGATTTTCCGCTGTTCGGCGAGAAAAACACTTTTACGGACGATTCTGTTATGACCTGCGCTGTGGCGGATGCCCTTATGAACCTTTCGGAAGAGGCGGATGACGCTTCCATCGAAAGGGGTCTGGTCCACTCCATGCAGATCTTCGGGCAGAGACATCCTCTGGCCGGATATGGCGGGCGGTTCCGGAAATGGCTGTATTCCGAAAACCCGCAGCCTTACAATTCCTTCGGGAACGGATCGGCCATGCGGGTCAGTTCTGTCGCCTGGCTTTTCCCCGGCAGTCTGGAACGCGCGCTGCACGTGGCGGAGCTGACCGCCAGGGTAACGCACAATCATCCGGAAGGCACCAAGGCAGCCAGGGCTGCCACAGCCGCCGAATGGCTGGCCATGCAGGGCATCAGCAAAGAGGAGATCGCAGCAGTCATCCGTAAAGAATACTACCCGGAGATTTCCCATTGCTTTGAGATCCGTCCGGACTATTCCTTTGACGTAACAGCGCAGGGTACCATGCCGGCGGCCTTCGCCGCCTTTTTCGACGGAACCTCCTACGAGGATGTTGTCCGTCTGGGTGTATCGCTCGGCGGGGACAGCGATACCATCGGAGCCATTGCCGGAGGTATGGCGGAAGCCTTTTACGGGATGCCTCACGCCATGAAAAAAGCCTGCCGTAAAAAACTCACGGCAGACCTTCTGGATGTCCTGGACCGTTTCGACCGGATCCTTCTGGAACGGGATCACTGCATCTGATATAGAGTCTTCAGGAACAGATAAAACCTTTACAGAAAAACAGGTGAGCCCTTCAGGCTCACCTGTCCGCGTTTTCAGATATCGTTCACCGTGCCCGGTGCCGGCTGACACGGATGGTTTTGCCTGTCCGGTCCGTCAGCCCGCGAAGAGGGATTCCAGCCCGGCGGGCTTTGTCCAGCTGCTCCAGGCTGTCGAGGGTGATTCTCTCGCCTGGGGCCAGCAGCGGAATTCCCGGCGGATACGGCAGGGCAAATTCCAGGCTTATTCTTCCAACTGCTGCTTCGTCCAGGGGAATGACCTCCCCGGGCAGCTGCTGCGCTTCCCAGAGAGAATATATCTGCTCCGGGCAGTTCTGACTCTCCGGAAATCCTTTTTGCCTGCCTGTAAGCAGCGTTTTCTGCGGCTCTTCCGGCCGGTCAGGCAGCCGTTTTTCCGCCTTTTCTTCCTGATCAGGTCTTTTCTTTCCTTCTCCCCAGGTGCGGTCGATTTCTTTCAGCGCTTCTGCAAAACGATGCAGGGCTTCCGGTCTGTCCCCTGCCCCTGTCATGGCAATCACATAATCCGCCGCCGCCATCTCCAGTTCAAACCCGTACTGTTCCCTCAGAAGTGAATCCAGTTCCGGCCCGCTGTGTCCGGTTCCTGCAGTGAGGATCACCAGTTTGGAAGGATCCCGGCCCTCCGCAGGCAGCAGCTGCAGGTTCTGAAGATGTTTCGTCTCTTCGTAAAACACGTCCAGCATCTCCCGCCAGGAACATATAAAACCGGTATCCTCTTCCATTTTCCGGAGACAGGTATCGATGCCGGCCATCAGGATATAGGAAGGACTGCTTGTCTGGTAAATATCCAGCGCCTGCTTTACCTTTTCCGGATCCGCCAGATTTCCCTGTACATGGAGCAGTCCTGTCTGGGTAAACGCCGACAATGTCTTGTGCAGGCTCTGAACAACCAGGTCCGCCCCTCCTGCCAGCGCGCCGTCCGGAAAGCCGCCAAAGCCAAGGTGGGCTCCATGAGCCTCGTCGACCATTAACGGCACTCCGTAAGCATGGCATACTTCTGCGATGGCAGGGATGTCCGAAATCACGCCTTCATACGTCGGAGATGTGATCACCACCAGAGAAATATTATTGTTTTGTTCCAGGTGTTTTTCCACCACTTTTTTGTTGATTGTTCCGCAAATCGCGCAGCTGCCTCCCACTTTTATGCCGTTTTCACGCAGCATGTCCGGCATCAGGTTCTCCCGGTCCAGACGGTTGATCAGGAGTGCGTGGAAGACGGATCTGTGGCAGTTCCTGGCTGTCAGCACGGAGCTGCCGGGCTTTGCCAGGGCAGTAATACCTGCCAGGATACCGGCGGTACTGCCGTTTATCAGGTACCAGGACCGGTCGGCTCTATACAGCCTGGCCGCCCTCTCCATACCTTCTTTCAGGATTCCCTCCGGTGCATGGAGATCATCAAAACCTTCAATCTCTGTGATATCCAGCCCATAAGGGTTTCCCATCTTACAGAGATCCGTATTCCTTTTATGCCCCGGCATATGAAGGGGATAGGGGCCGGAATCCCGGTGCTCCTCCAGGCGCTCCGCCAGGCTTCTGTTTTTCCCCTGTAAAGCCACTGAAGCAATCATTTGTTTTTTATTTTCCATTTTCTTCTCTTCATAGGGACAGGGGGGCGTTTCTGTTTGTCCCACTCAAAGCGGGACAAACAGAAACGCCCATAAAGAAAGTCCCTTTGATTTCATCGGTATTCCGTGCTCCCTGCAGTACTGGCATGCGCACGTTCAGACTAACGCTTTCAGGATCACTAATTCACGCGGATCTTTACAGTCGCATACACTCCGTTCTGCGCATAGACATAAATGGTCGCTGTGCCTTTCTTCACACCCGACACAACACCTTTTTCCGTCACCGAAGCAATCTTCGGATTGCTGGACTCGTATTTAAGCGCACGGTGTTTTTTCAGCTTCAGCTTGCTGTCTGCCCTCACCTGTCCGGCTGTTATGGTATATTTTTTTCCCTTTTTTACTGTGGCTTTACCGGCATTCACCGTCACTTTCTTCGGGTTTGTCACCTTGCCGCCGGTGGTGCATGCGTGAAGCATCTTTGATGTCGCCAGTGCCTTACTGTAACCATTTTCCGTCTTGCAGGCAACGATTACGAATTTATAATATGTGCCTTTTTTGACCGCCTTGCCGGCAACTTTCTTAAAAGTAATCTTCTTCCCGGTCGTTGAAGCCAGTTTCTGCAGCTTATTCTTCTTGCCGGATGTGTTGCAGGCGTTGCCATAAATCGTGTAACTCTTCGCGCCTTTCACTTTCGTCCATGACAAGGTGACAGAGTTGTTGGTCGTCTTTGCGACTTTTGCTTTCAGCGGCGCAAACGAAGAACCTTTCGGATCGTTGTCATTTTTCTGGGCAGTAAGAGCCTTTTCCACATTTTTTGCGGATTTCACATCTGCTGCTTCTGCTGCCGCCCCGGATTCCGGTTCTGCCGGAGTTTTGGATTCTTCCTTACCGGAATCAGACGGATTCGTTTTGCCGGGCTCTTCTGTCTTCCCCGGCTCCTCTGCCTTCCCGGATTCCTGTGCCTTCCCGGACTCCTCTGTCTTCCCTGCCTCCTCTGCCTTAGAAGTTTCCGGGATTTTCGGGATCACCTGCTCAGATCCCGGCTTGATTCCTCCGCAAGCCAGGCAGTGAATCGATTTGATTCCGGTTTCTGTAACCGTCGGCTCCTGATCAACAGAATAATCGGTATCCCATACATGACTGCAGACACTCATCAGTACATATTTCTTTTGGTATGTTTCTTTTGTCGGTTCCGCCACGGCTGCTTCAGCTTCCGAATCGCCTGCCCACACTACCACCGACGAATCCTTCACCACGCTGTCTGCCTGAATCGCTTTCTTTCCTTCTGCAATCACACAGCCGGTAGCATTCACTGTAAGTTTTCCTGCTTTCACTGCCTTGTCATCTGCCGCAAATGCCGCCAGTATTCCGTCAACGGTAAGCATATCATAAGCGCGCACGGCAAAAGAATCGGAGCTGGATAATCCGATCATGGAGACCTTCAATTCCCCGCTTTTCCCGATCTTCACTACGGAAGCAGCTACTCCTTGTCCGTTATTCACAACCACTTTATAGTCATGAATGTGTCTTCCCAAAGAAGCCTCCGCTTCCAGGGTCCCTTCTACTGTGAGACGCTGTGTATTCAAAGCTGTCGCGGCAGCCCCATTCACTGCAAAGGCAGAAACCAGGATTTTCATTCCTTCCGGAATGACAAGCTCCGGGGCATTGATTCCTGTGATCACATTCTCCACCATATACTGGGATCCGCCTTCCGCCGTAACCTCCAGACTGCCGGGACCGGAAAAAACAATCCCGGCAGCGCTGTCAACAGCACAGATCGTTTCCGTTCTGTGATCGTAGTCTTCCTTGCTGTTATCCGACAGGATCTTGTTGTTTCCCACCAGCCGGATGTTCAGCACGGGCGCTTTTCCTTTTAATACGATACCCTTGCGATGGTAGGATTTTCTCCCATAACCGGGTGTGGACGCAACGATATTGCGCGTGCCCGTGATCTCTGCTTCATTCAGCGTGAGCGTCATCGTATTCATATCGAAGGAAACATGGCCGCTGATGCCGGTGCCGGTGATATTCATCGCATTTTCTTCCGTGACCAGTACTCCTCCGACATACAGCTCATGATACGGGATATTATCTTCCACGGTCACACGGCAGGAAGCATACACAGTCCCGGTATTCTTATCCCGCAGACTGACGACAGCCATTCCCTTTTTCAGCCCCAGCAGATCTGCTACAAACCCATACTGATTCTTATTCGCATACGACCAGACTCCGTTATTTTCCAATGCAGCCACAGAAGTATCGCTGCTGACCCACTCGGCCTCCGGTTTTGCCTCCGTTTCGGTTATTGCCTCCAGCTGAATCATTTTGTTCGTGCCGGAGAAAATAACTTCCGTTTCATTAAGTGTGAAAACCGGATCATCGGCATAAGTGGCGGCTGCGCCTCCGGACAGGATAACAATAATGGCTGTCATAAGAAAAACAGGCGCCAGATTTTTCATTATATTTTTCATAGATTTGCCCTCTCAGGTGAGTCAGGGGACGTTTCCCTGACTCACCCTGACACACAGCTTTATTTTGCTTTCTTCACCGTCACGCTCTTGCCGATCCCCTTCTTTTTCAGGAAACTCTGGTACGCTTTCAGCTTATCGGCAGGTACCGTAATCACTGCTTTTGCATGAATTCCCTTGAAGGTATTCGCGCCGGTCTTTTTCGCAGTGAGCTTTTTACTCTGGATGGTGATTTTCTTCAGGGCTGAGCAGTTGTAAAAAGCCTGCTTTCCGATCGTTTTCACGCCGGCGCCGATGGTTACAGTGTTCAGCTTCTTGCATCCGCTGAACGCTTTTGCTCCGATCTCGGCCACATTCTTTCCGATGGTGACTTTCTCCAGCTTACTGCAGCCCGAAAATGCCTTGCCCTGTATCTTTGTTACCTTATAGGTCTTGCCCGCCAGTTTTACCGTGGCCGGAATCTTCACGGTCTTCACGGTCTTTTTAGCCGGAGAAACGAAGGCAGCCGTTTTCAGTCCTTTCAGGATCTTATAGGAACCGGTTTTGTCTGTCAAAACGGCGCCGGCCTTCACTTTCAGCTTCTCCACGGAGGCTTTTTCTGCATAGCCGCACTTGCTGCAGGTACGGGTCATTTCACCTTTGGCCGTATACGTCGCCTTCTTCGTCACCTTCCAGTCCCCGAAGGTGTGCTGCGCGCAGTTCGTCGTTCCCTCTTGTCCCCTAGAATCTGAAGGTTTCGCGGGATCTGCAGGGTTTGCAGGATCTGCGGAGTCTTTTGTGTTCCCGGAGTTCTGGCCGGAATCCTTATCCGTATTTTTCTGCTCCCCGCCTTTATCATCCATGCCCTTGTTTGTATCGTTTGTATTCGAGTTTTTATCACCCGGATCGGAAGGATTCGCGGGTGTATCCGAAGGATTGGCAGGATTATCAGCAGCAGGATCCGCTGCAGTCGGAAGAGTTGTCACAACATGTATATCAATTGATTCCGTTAAAAAAGGATTTCTGATTCTGGAAAGCAGTATGCCGGAACCGCCATACATCATATCAACGTAAGACCCTACTACACCGGTAATTTTGTATGTGCCTTCCTCGGTCGGTGTAAAGGAAGCACTCGGTTTGGAACCGACCCGCACTTTGTCGGAAGAATAAAGGTTTGACGTCTCCCCGTTCGGATATTGAACGGAAATGGTGCAGTACGTTTGTCCGTTGGCCGCCCCTCTGCTCACCGAATACTGAACCTCGACAGCATTTCCCAGAAGAATGTAATCCCCATGCCTCAGAGGCAGAAAATGAAGAGAGCGAAGCAATACATCGTCATCCTCTCCGGATGAAGTACCGCTGCCTTCTCCGGAGTCTGTACCTGAATTGCTGCCTGAAGAACCGTTTCCGGACGAATTGCCCGGTTTTGTTTCATCTTCCGCAGGAGTCTCCGCCGGAGACGTTTCACCGGGAGAATTGCTGCCCCCCGGTACATAACCGGACAGTTTCGCGACATCGATGGTTTCATCAGCCAGCTTTATCGTTATTTTCTTGTCCACAACCAGAAATGAACCCGTCGGATCATCTGCAAAGCTGCAGGCAGTGCCGTTTTCTTTGTCATTATTATATATGCCGTTTTTTACAGCTTTGGACAGATTAGGACAATGGCTCAGGTCCAGAGTCGTAAACGCATTCCCGTAAGCATACAGTTGAATCAGATCCGGATTAGAAGAAACATCCAGTGAAGAAATACCGGTTTCACAGCAGTCCAGATATGTCAGCTTTGTATTGGCGGATACATCCAGCTTTTTCAGCGGGCACTTCCAGACGCTCAGTTCTTCCAGGTTTTCAAAAATTCCGATACCGGTAATATCCTGAATCAGTTCATTTTTTTCACAGTCTATTTTTTTAACTTCTATGAACTCATCATAAATCAGCCATCCATCATTATCGGTGTCAAACCCGGCAACCACCTTGCGGAACTCCGGATCCGGAAAATTTTCTGCAGTGATCTCAAAACCCGCCATGACAGGCACAGCAAAGAAAAGGGACATGAGGAAAACCATCATAAAACGAACACTCTGCTTCATACCATTCAACTCCTTTCCAATGAGGTTCGGCAGATTCTCTCTGCATTCATCTGTATATTTCCTGCCCATGCACTTTCTGCGCAGCCGCCGTTACTTATTTTCCACCTGCAGTTTTTCATCCATCTCCCGGATGATGCTCTGCAGAATAGATATCACATAGGCCCGGTTGCTGAGGCTCCCGGTACCGCGTTTCCAGATTGCCTCGAAATGCTTCTGGAATTCCTGGATCAGCGCGCTGTGGGTCGACTGGCACATAATAGGCACGGCACCGTTCCAGTCATTAATCGCCACGCTCTGATTTTCCTTGACGTGCCAGCAGTTGCTCTTATGCAGTTCCGGCAGGTCGTCGAGGATGAGCAGGGAGAAATTCGGGAAGCGGTTTAAATAGTCCACATAGCCTGAAAGGATATCGCGGCATCCCTGCAGATCCAGTTCGAAATATCCCGTAGTCAGAAAATACAGACCGGCCATGCGGCATTTTCCCTCGTTTACGATCGTCTTTAACCGCTTCAGGGAGATGATCTCCCTGCACGGCATCCCGTTCTCCAGCATGTTTTCAAAAGCATCGTTGAAGCGGCGGTACTCGGTGCATTTCCACGCGTACTCGCGGTCATCCTGGTTTTCCGCCCGTAAGACACGCCAGTATGCCTCGAGAGACATGTACATGGGATTCACGCTGTCCTTGACTACGCTCAGTGCTCCGGGGATACAGTATTCGCAGTACAGGACCTCGATCATGCTCCGCACGTAGCTGTCGTTGTAAATATTGAACATGGACTGGGAATAGCGGTAAGTCGCATCATAGCTCTGGCTGATTTCGCGCACGAAATCCGGTTCTTCCACGAACACGCCGACCGGCCGGGCCGCTCCTACCGGAGTTTCCGTGATGATCGCAGCCTTCCTGTTCCGGAAAATGCAGAACATCTGCTCTACCACGTTCTGTGTCGTCCCGAAGAAGGTATAGAACCGCATCGTCCCGGATACCATTTCACCCATATAGGTCTGGATGATTTTATTCAGCTGTCTGGTATCTCCGGATACGCAGATCACAACATTGACGCTGATTTTCCTTTCTTCGAGCACCGCATGCAGCATTTCGGAAAAGGCAGGATCCGTAATCATGCGGGACCTGTCGCTGGTGATGAAAATATCCGCTGATTCCCCCTGCGATACTGCGCGGAAGTCTTCACTCAGAGCGGAAACAATCGGAAGAATCCCTGTTTCCAGCCCTTTTTGCCGTCTGTCGTCTTTTTCATCTCCTGCGGATTCTTCCCATTCAGAGGATTCTTCCGGTATTCCGGCTGCAATTTCCCGGTCTGTGGAAATCCAGTGAACCAGATTGCGTTTCATCCCCAGGACGGATTGAATATCCTCCGGGAGATTCAACGTGCTGAACTGTTCCTTAAGCCAGTCGATCTTCTCGGTTGTATCCGCCTTTGTCAGAAGAAATTCCGCAATCTCCTCTGCCTGCTGGCTGTTTTTTTTCAGCTTGCGGCTTCCGGAAATATAACGGCTGATCAGAGACGGGTCAATCCCCGTTGCCCTGGCAAGGTCAATATTCGACAATTGAAACCTGTTCAAAACAGCTTTGAGATTCGAATTGTCACCTGTCACGTCGCTTTAGCCTCTCTTTCCATTTTCCGGCCGGTCACACGGACCTGTCCGGCCGTTCTGATTTTTTCTGCCCGGCTGCACGGACCTATCTGGCCGCTTTGATTTTTACTTTCCCGCCGGCGCCGCATTTCGTCAGGATGGCCCGGTAAGCTTTCACCTTATCCGCCGGTACGGTGATTTCCGCTTTCGCAAAGATCCCCTGGAAAGCCTTCGCCCCTGTCTTCTTCGCGGTAAGCTTTTTGCTTGTGATTGTGATTTTCTTCAAAGCCTTGCAGCCGCTGAAAGCCTGTTTTCCGATCGTCTTTACGCCGGCGCCGATGGTGACCGTATTCAGTTTCTGACATCCGCTGAAGGCTTTCGCGCCGATCTCCGCAACATTCTTGCCAATGGAAACTTTCGTCAGTTTTTTATAACCGGAGCAGGCCTCTGCCTGGATCTTTGTCACCTTAAACGTCTTTCCTGCCAGCTTCACCGCGGCCGGAATACTCACTGACTTCGCCGTCTTCTTCGCAGGAGATACAAAAGCCACTGCCTTAAGACCTTTTAATACCTTATACGATCCCGTCTTGTCCGAAAGAACAGCGCCTGCCTTTATTTTCAGCTTTGCGACAGAAGCCTTCTCGACATATCCGCAGGTACTGCAGGTACGTTCTTTCGCTCCTTCAGCGGTATAGGTCGCCTTTTTCGTAACCTTCCACTTTCCGTAAGTATGCTGCGCACAGTTTGCAGCATTCTCTTTTTCAGTCCCTTTCTGGTCCCCGGAATCTTCCGGATCTTCAGGTTCTTTCTGATCTTCAGACTCTTTCTGTTCCCCGGATTCTTTTTCAGTTTCTTTCTCCGTGCTTTTTTCAGATTCCTTTTCAGTCTCTTTCTCATTCCCGGAGGATTCGGAATCACCGGGCTTTTCACTGTCTTCTTTCACTGTTTCCGGATCAGGGATCACCGGAAGGTCTTTTCCGATCTGCACATAGTTTTCGCCGTACACCGAATCCTTTGTGAAAGCCGAATCCTTATCGGCACCTGCGTTCAGAACCAACCCGTCAGCCAGGTTGAGATTTATATACTGAAAAGCATCCAGGTCTGCGCTGATTTCCAGCTGTCCGCTTTCTTTCACCATAACCGTGGAAGGCTGATCCGAGCGGCTTCCCGCGATACCCCTTCCGGAACGGACATCTTCTTCATCAAAAGCAGAAACCTTCAGCTTACCGCTGATCTCCGCGGAGCCTCCCCAGGGAAGATGTATGCCGTCGTTGCCCAGCATAGAAAGGCTGGTCACTCCATTGCTGTTTTTCAGGGAAATCTGCACATCTCCGCTTTTTCCGATTACCAGTTTCGACGCATCGATTCCCGTCACATCAACGGTTGCTGTCTGCCTGGACAGAAAAATGCCGTCTATCGTCACGGTATTCGCATCGATTCCAATAGAATTGCGGCCTCCGCCAATCTCCAGTTCCAGGGAAGTTCCCTCGGCAATACGAAATTCCCTGCAGGATACGCCCGTTCCGGTTCCGGAATCCTGTACCTTCAGGCTGCCGCCTCCTTTCAGGAAAATGTTTCCCTCCGAGGATCCCAGGGCTTCGCCTCCGGAAGAAGAAAAGGAAGTCACATAACTGTTTCCGGTATAAGGCGCCCAGCTTACATCCCGGATCTCGTTTTTCCCGATCAGTTCCACAGACAGCGTCTGCCCTGTCCTGCCATTGTAGAGCAGAACGCAGAACGTCTCCCCGTCTCCGCCACGGCTTAAAACCGCATTGTTCAGAGTCAGGGTATTCGTATCCGGATGATATATGACCGTTCCGCTGATCCCTTCGCCGGTAACGGACTGGCAGTTTCTGTTGGTAATCTCAATCCCGGCAATCTGTACGCCATAGTATTCTGTCAGATCCGTGACGATTACCTGGCAGGAAGCGTATATGGTTCCATCCGTGCCCTTCAGACTGACAACCGCAGTTCCGTTTTTTACGGCTTTCAGTTTAACACCCCACCGCTTCACCCCGCTGTTCCAGGTGCTGTTCCAGGTGACCACAGACCGGTCGGAACAGAACCACTCCACAGAGGATAAAGGATCGCTGCTTACCGCTTCCAGTTCAAACTCCATATTTTCATCCGTGAGAGTCACCGTTTCCGCATTCATCGTCACGACCGGCGCATCCGCCTTCACATCAAAACCTGTGAATAAAAGCATAACCGATGCGATCATAGCCAGAGCAGCCGCCTGCATTACAGAAAAAGTGCTTTTTCGCATGTTCATCCCTTTGATTCCTCTCTTTTATGTATTGCCGCATTGACAGCAAGTCAATGCCAACATCATTGTCATTGACATAACTATATAGCAATTCAGGAATAATGTCAATCGCTGGTCGAATTATTTGTCATTTATCACCAGGTTATGTCATTTTTGGATATAAAGAGTGCCCGTGCGCATCCTCGCAGCGCTTTTATCTTGGACGGAGATCGGACTCCCTCCAAGACAGGTTTGTTATTTAACTCCCCCCTGCAGAGGAGGGAGTCTTCTCCGTACAAGATAAAAAACACGTCGGAACCACTTTTATGACTCCGGCGTGTTATCTGCTTTCCTGTTTTGTATCTCAACAGGATCTGTTTCAGTGCTTCTTTTTCTTTCCGGATCTCGTCCCGGACGTTTTCTTTCCCTTTCGCTTCCCTTTTCCTTCCCCGGCGGCAATCGTACTCTCGTTCCGGATCCCGCTCAGTCTTTCATAAAAGAAAACCTTATCCCCCATAATCATCCTGGCCAGCACTTCTATCACAAACAGTGCTGCCGCGAAGCGGGTCAGGTTCTGCAGGTTTTTCCAGATATTGAATACCGGTCCGACTGTCTGCTGCTTCATATACTGGCAGAGAATGTAGTAATGCGGGAGATGCGCCAGAAAGAGGCTCACATAGAGCGCCCGCAGCAGATACTGCAGGAAGGAAGGAGATCCCTTCCGCCCGGAACGGACGGAAACCAGCCGCAGGCGCAGAAGCCATTTGCCGATGGTATACCCTCCTGCAGCCTTCGGAAAGGCCGAAAAATACAGCGCCGTACAGGCCACGCTGGAAGCCAGTTCACAGATATATCCCGTCGGTGTTCTGGGCACGGCCAGAGATATTCCCAGCTGCATCAGAGTGATCAGGGAGAAATCTATGATAAATGCCAGGAAGCGCCGCAGCAGCGGAATTCCCTTTCCCCGTTCATAAGCCGCACCGTCAATCTTTTCCCGGCTCGGCAGGAAAAAGACAAACAGCGGCGCCAGCAGCCATCCAAGGGTTCCTCCGATCGTATTCAGGATCAGGTCATCGACATCAAAGGTACGGTAAGCATGGGCATAGATTCCGTACAGCCCGGTATACTGTGTCAGTTCGAAAAACAGCGAACAGAGCCCGCACAGCAGGACCGAGAGAAAGAATCCGCGGCGGAAATAGTAGTGAAGGTAGACCCCCAGAGGAAGCAGCAGCACCAGGTTCAGCACCGCCTGGTACACCACCGGTTTTCTCAGCATAGCTTTCACTTCCGCCCAGCTGTGAGGCGGAAATGAGACGGCCTGGCGGATTTCCCGGAGCGTCCTTCCCACCTCCAGCTGCATGCCCTTCCCGGCCGATGCCGCCACCTCCGCCCTGGAAGGCAGGGGAAGGATCACCTGAAAATATGCGTTGATCAGATACAGAATAAATGCGTAGACCAGAATCGTCCGCAGAAAAGGGATGGCCCCGTATCTGCGGTATTCATAAAACATGTAGGGAATGGTCAGTGCCAGTGCGATCATCGGAAATGCCATCATGGCACTCTGCACCGCTCCCAGATACTGACTGATAATCGCCGTCACGGCTCCTCCTTTCCCCGATGGAAGGGATCCAGGCCCCGCCGGAACTGCTCCATCATCTCGCTGGTCAGGGAGATGTCATCACTGCGGTCCGGCATTTCCTCCCGCACAATCCAGGCACCTGAAGCCAGTTCCGTTTCATCCAGTGTAATGGTATCATCCCCGTCAAGCTCGCAGAAAAACCCCATGAGCAGTGTATCGGAAAAAGACCATGGCTGGCTTTTATAGAAATGCAGATTTTTCACCCGGATGCCGGCTTCTTCCATCACTTCGCGGTGCACTGTTTCTTCGATCGTTTCTCCGATTTCCGCGAATCCCGCGATCAGGGCGTACCGGGCATAGGTACGGTGAGCATATTTCGTGAGAAGAATTCTGTCTTTGTGGATGACTGCCACAATGACTGCCGGGCTGATCTTGGGATAAACAACCGCGCCGCATCCGTCGCAGACAAAAGCCCGCTCCGTGCGGCTGGGCCGCATCCGCGCCCCGCAGCAGCCGCAGAATTTCCGGTCCTGCCTCCAGCGGAAAAGCTGAGCTCCGGTGATGCCTGCAAAGGCCAGCCAGCCGGGTTTTGCCGTCCGCAGCTCACCGCACGGCAAAAAGACATATCCGGAACTCTGGCCTTCACTTCCCGGGGCAGGCTCCGCGAGGCAGTCCGCCAGCCTCTCCGGAAGTTCATCCACGCTGTAAAAAGCCGTCTTGTCAATCAGGAACAGGAAGACGAACGACAGATTCCATACCCGCCAGGTTCCGTCCTCTCCGTTACGGCGGCGGCCTCCCCGGGGTTCCGTCTGTTCGTCCTCTGCCTGAGTTCCTTCCCAGCGGGCATCTTCACCGTTTTCCGGGAAGAGTCCGCACCTGGAATGCCCGCAGTCCTTCCCCTCTTCGGCGGAAGGCATGCAGCCGGTCATCCGGAGCACCTCCTCTACCGTCGGAAAGGTAAGCTCTTCTCCTTTTTTTACAAACAGTTCATTCCCGCGGTACAGCAGCACCAGGTCCTCTTTTCCGGGAGCCTGGTTTGCAGCGAAAGCATTCTGATATACATGAGGTGCAATATCCTGGATCATAGTTTTTCCTCCTGCCCGGGGACGGGTGAGACAAGGGGACAGTCCCTCTGTCCCTTGCCGGGACAGAGGGACTGTCCCCTTGTCTCACCCGTCCCCGTGGTCCTCACGGCTCCCGACTCGTCTGCGCCGGTTCGGTTCAGTCCGCTTCAGCGGTAGAAATATATACCTGACGCTTCATGGCCATCAGGTCGCTGGCCAGGTATTCATCGTAAGTCGTAATCTTGTCGATCAGCTTCCCGTTGATCAGTTCCATGATCCGGTTTGCTGTTGTCTGTACAATCTGATGGTCGCGGCAGGCGAACAGTTCCACTCCGGGGAACTTGATCATTCCGTTATTCAGAGCCGTGATGGATTCCATGTCCAGATGGTTGGTGGGCTCATCGAAAATCAGCACGTTCGCGCCGGAAATCATCATCTTCGAGAACATGCAGCGCACACGCTCGCCCCCGGAAAGTACGTTCAGTTTCTTCACACCGTCTTCTCCGGCAAAGAGCATACGTCCCAGGAAGCCGCGCACATAGGTTACATCCTTAATTTCCGAATATCCTGTCAGCCATTCCGTAATCGTCAGATCCGACTGGAACTCGGAAGAACTGTCTTTCGGGAAATAAGCCTGTGAAGTGGTCACGCCCCATTTGAAGCTTCCTTCATCCGGTTCGATTTCTCCCATCAGAATCTGGAACAGCGTGGTTTTGGCCAGTTCATCTGAACCGACAAAAGCTACTTTATCATCATGGTTCAGCGTAAAGGAAACATTGTCCAGCACCTTCACGCCGTCGATGGTTTTCGAAATCCCCTTAACCTCCAGAACATCATTGCCGATGGAGCGTTCCGGACGGAAATCAATATACGGATATTTCCGGCTGGAGGGCTTGATCTCATCGAGCTGGATTTTTTCCAGAGCTCTCTTCCGGGAAGTAGCCTGCTTTGATTTGGAAGCATTCGCCGAGAATCTCTGGATAAATTCCTGCAGTTCCTTGATCTTCTCTTCTTTCTTCTTGTTCGCTTCCTTCATCTGGCGGATCATCAGCTGGCTGGACTCATACCAGAAATCATAGTTGCCTGCGTAGAGCTGGATCTTACCGTAGTCGATATCCGCGATCTGCGTGCAGACCTTATTCAGGAAATAACGGTCGTGAGAAACCACAATAACCGTATTCTCAAAATTGATCAGGAACTCTTCCAGCCAGGCGATCGCCGCCAGATCCAGGAAGTTGGTCGGTTCGTCCAGCAGCAGAATGTCCGGATTCCCGAACAGGGCCTGCGCCAGCAGCACCTTTACCTTCTCACTGCCGTTCAGTTCCTTCATCAGTTTGTCGTGCATCTCCGTTTCGATGCCCAGACCGTTCAGCAGGGAGGCCGCGTCCGATTCCGCTTCCCATCCGTTCATACCGGCGAACTCCGCTTCCAGTTCGCTGGCGCGGATGCCGTCCTCGTCGGAGAAATCCGGTTTTGCATAAAGCGCGTCCTTCTCCTTCATGATTTCCACCAGGCGGGGATTTCCCAGCATAACCACATCCAGCACCTGAACGTCCTCATACTGGAAATGGTCCTGCTTCAGAACGGAAAGCCTTTCACCGGGAGTAATGATGACTTCGCCTTTGGTAGGCTCCAGTTCTCCGGTCAGGATCCGCAGGAAGGTAGATTTCCCGGCTCCGTTGGCACCGATCAGCCCGTAGCAGTGACCGGGCACGAATTTTACATTTACATCCTCAAACAGCGCGCTCTTTCCAAAACGCAGGGTCACGTTGCTGACTGTTATCATTCTAAACCTCCCATGCAGTTTCCTGCACATATTCGTATGTATAACTCCACCGTACCCGGCACTCCCGCCGCGCACGATGATGGATAAACCCGATTATGGATAAACTCAATTGCCGTCAATAATCAGCGGAAGCAGCTCCGCCGCGGTGGTAGTAGGAGCCGGCGGCGCAGAATGATAGGTACAGGTTTTCCACATCTTGGAACTGCCCGCATAATAGTTATCATCCGTATGACCGGTTGTCTCCGAAGGCAGGCGGACATACATGCGCCAGATTGTGCTGGGACAGTACGGTCCCGGCGCCATGCCGCTCTCGGAGCAGACATCCGTTACCCAGTGGACGCTGCACTCCTCGGTAGGCTCCGTGCCCCGCTTGAAATATTCCGTATAAATCATACCTTCGCGGTGATCGGCCGTGCAGCGGCCGCTCGCAGCCAGTTCGCCGGATTTCGCGCAGATCTCCACCGCCACGATATCGGCAGGTACCGGGAATTCTTTCGGGGACAGGCCCTTTGTCGTATCTACCCGGTCCATAATCTTCTTCCAGATCAGTTTATGGTAGGAAGAGCTTTCGTTTGCCTCCATGGGCGACTGGTCATCGTATCCGCTCCAGATTCCCATGGTATAGTACGGTGTATAGCCTACGAACCAGAGGTCCGTTTTGCCCGTTGCCGTACCGCTCTTGCCGGCTGCCGGCATGTTTTCCAGATGTGCTGCCGTGCTGGTGGAGCTGTGCAGCCCGAACAGGCTGGAAGGCTCCAGGGAATCCTGCATGGCATCCGTCAGCAGGAACGCCGTACTGGGGGTGATGACATTGTGCGATTCCGGTCGGTTGTCGATCAGCACCTTGCCGCTGCGGTCCACGATCTTTGTGTACAGAATCGGTTTGTTGTAGGTTCCGTAATTCGCGATTGTGGCGTATGCCGCCGTCAGCTGCATGTTGGTGACACCGCTGGTCAGGCCGCCGAGCGCCAGGGACGGGGTGATATCCGTGTAGATGCTTCCGTTGATTTCCTGACGGGAATACAGCGTATTGAAGCCGAAGTTCTCCGCATATTCAAAGCCCAGCTGAGGGGTGACCGTATCCACCAGGCATTTGGTGGCCACGATGTTCATGGAATACACGATGGCTTCACGGATATTGGCATAGCCTACATAATCGTCCTCGCCCCACCAGTTCCGGAAGGTCTTGCCGGTGCTGGGTTCTGTATACGGCTCATCATAATATGTACTCGCCAGCGTCTGGCCTTTTTCGTTGATAGCCGGCGCGAAAGCGGTCAGGACTTTAAATGTGGATCCGGGGGAACGCCTGGTATTGGTTGCACGGTTCAGCGACAGGCTCGTCGTCTTCTTGCCGCGTCCGCCGGCAATAGCCTTCACCTGGCCGGTCTTCTGGTCCATAATCACCACGGAAGCCTGCGGCTGCAGGATCGGAGT
>CACZQT010000496.1 GCA_902783295.1 uncultured Lachnospiraceae bacterium | reverse complement strand
TTCTCGGAGGCGTCGACCATTGTTTTTGATAAAACAGGGACACTGACAGAGGCATCCCCCAGAGTCCGGGCAGTGGTTCCTTTTCACGGCAGTGAAGCGGACGAAATGCTCCGGCTGGCAGCCTGCCTGGAAGAGCACTACCCCCACAGCATCGCCAATGCTGTGGTAGAAGAAGCAAAAAGGCGGCGGCTGGAACACGAGGAAAAGCATTCCAGGGTAGAGTATATTGTTGCTCATGGAATTGCCAGCAGCCTGGAAGGACACAGTGTACGGATCGGAAGCCGGCATTTTATTTTCGAGGACGAAGGGACGGTCATCCCGGAGGGCGAAGAAGAGAAATTCACGCAGCTTCCGGACGAGTATTCCCATTTATACCTGGCAGTGGACGGCATCCTTTCTGCCGTGATCCTGGTGGAAGATCCTCTGAAAAAGGAAGCTCCGGAGATTGTACGCAGGCTGCATGACGCAGGAATACAGAGAGTCGTCATGATGACCGGGGACAGCGAAAGGACAGCCCGCTCGGTGGCAAAACGGATCGGTGTGGATGCTTTCTATTCCGAAGTCCTGCCGGATGAAAAGGCAGCCTTTATCCGGGAAGAGCATCAGGCCGGCCGGAAAGTGATCATGGTGGGAGACGGGGTGAATGATTCTCCGGCACTTTCAGAGGCAGACTGCGGCGTAGCGGTAAACAGCGGCGCCGCCATTGCCAGGGAAATTGCGGACATCACCATTTCACAGGACGACCTGCACTCCCTGCTTCTGTGCAAACAGCTCAGCGACCGCCTGATGGAGCGGATCCGCGGGAATTACCGCAAGATCATCTTCATCAATTCTCTTCTGATTCTGGCAGGAGGATTCGGAGTGATGCCCTCTTCCGCAACCGCCCTTCTGCATAACGTATCCACAATAGCCATCAGTCTGAACAGCATGACGGATCTGCTGGATCAAAAAAATAGAATGTAATGTAAAAGACGTAAGGAATGTAAAGAACTTCCGATGCCTGCCCCAGCGGCAGGCATCTTCATTTTTGTGGGGCAGGGAGTGCGCCGGCGGCGGAACAGGGGGATGAACAGAAACGTCCCCTGTTCCACTCTTGAATTTGAAGCATAAAGAAGTTAAGATGGTAACTGCTCAGAGACATGCGAAGTATGGCATGTCTGCGTGTTGTGGCTCTGAACAGTTACTTAAAATGTAAGAATCACAGGATGTGTTTCAGGAAGGAGACGCAGAATGGTTGTATTTGAAAAGCCCGGTAAGGAGAATACAGAGGCGGTTTTGCGGATCGCTTTTGAAAGGGCGAAAGCTATGGCGGCACCGGCGGTGGTGTTCCCCTCCGGAACGGGGGAGACGGCGGACCGGGCGGTGAAGATCGCGGAGGCGCTGGGTTATCAGGGCCGGCTGGTGGCGGTGCGCACTGTTTCCAAGGCGGCGTTATCCGGCGGAAACAAGATGCTTCCGGAAAAGAAGAAGGAACTGGAAGAGAAGGGGGTAACCGTAGTGTCCTGTGCGCATGCGCTGAGCGCCGGAGAGCGGGGCATCAGCGGGAAATATCACGGCGTCTATCCTCTGGAACTGATGGCACAGACGCTTCGCTGCTTTGGCCAGGGAATGAAGGTGGCCTTTGAATGCGCGGTCATGGCGCTGGATACCGACTCGGTTCCCTATGGTGTTCCCGTCGTGTCTCTCGGGGGCAGTTCCTACGGCGTAGATACCGCAGTGATTATCACGCCGGCATATTCGGCGGATATTCTGGATGTCCGGATTCACGAAGTGCTGTGCAAACCGGGACTGTATGAAGAGAAATAGAGTACCTGGCAATCCCGGGTATGATTGAACGGAAGACGGGTGAGAGGAGAAGAACTATGGAATATCGCGAACTGGGGAACACCGGACTTCGGGTCAGCGTGATCGGCATGGGCTGCGAAGGATTTTCCGAAGACGATTACCGGATGGCGGGAAAACTGTTCGATGCCGCTGAGAAAGCAGGCATCAATTATTTTGATCTCTACGCTTCGGATCCGAAGATGAGAAAGGCAGTAGGAGACGCGCTGCAGGGCCGAAGGGAGAAGTTCCTGATTCAGTCCCACATCTGTTCCATATGGAAAAACGGCCAGTACCTCCGGAGCCGGAATCTGGAGGAGGT
>CACZQT010000495.1 GCA_902783295.1 uncultured Lachnospiraceae bacterium | reverse complement strand
ATCTCCAGGATCATATTGATGATCCCGTTGGAAAGGATATCCGAAACGGAATTGACGTAGTTGATGACCCGCACCAGGATCTTGCCGGCGGGACGGCTGTCATAGTAGCTGAACGGCAGCTTCTGCAGATGGGCAAACAGATCACTGCGGATGTCATAGATAATCCGCTGGCTGACGTGGGCCATCATCCGGGAACGGATGGTGGTGAATACAATGCTCAGGGCGATGATACCGACGAACATCAGCGCCATCCGGCCGATCATGGCTGTGTCCTTGTTCGGAACCGCTTCATCCAGCACCCACTGGGTAATCTTGGGGATATACAGGGAGGCCACGCTGGCCAGCGCGCTCATGAGAAGCGCGGCGAGCATCTTATACTTGTGCCGGGCGATATACTTCCCGGCGCGTTTCATATGCTTCCACCGGAACGGGGATTCCAGGCGCTCGTCTACGTCAAACTTGTTCCGTGCCATCAGACCGCCTCCTTTTCCGGCTGGAGTCCGTACTGGAGGCAGTATGTCTGCCAGTAGTATCCGTGTTTTTTCAGCAGTTCCGCGTGTGTTCCCTGCTCGGTAATCCGGCCGTTCTGCAGGACCAGGATCAGATCCGCGTCCCGCATGGAAGAGATCCGCTGGGCAATGATGAATTTGGTACAGTCGAAAGGAAGATGGCGCAGCTGGTCCTGGATATACTGCTCCGTTTCACTGTCCACGGCGGAGGTCGTATCGTCCATGATCAGGATACCGGGACGCACAGCCAGGGCACGGGCCAGGGCAATCCGCTGGCGCTGGCCGCCGGAGAGTCCGACGCCGCGCTCGCCGATGATCGTATCGTATCCTTCCGGCAGTTTCTCCGCGAATTCCGCGGCGTCCGCCCGGCGGGCAAAATCCTTCACCTCGTCCAGGGTCAGGTCCTGGTTGCCGAAAGCGATATTGCCTTCCACTGTATCCGAGAACAGGAACACGTCCTGGGTAGCGGTCCCGATGCCGCCGCGAAGCTCATCCAGTTTCCACTGCTTCACGTCGCAGCCGTCCACCCGGATCTCCCCGTCCGTAACGTCATAGAAACGGGCCAGCAGGTTGATCAGCGTCGTTTTGCCGCTTCCCGTAGGTCCCATGACAGCTACGGTCTGCCCGGGAGTCACGCGGAAGGAGATGTCCGTCAGGACAGGCTTGCTGTCAAAAGCGAAGGAAACATGATCAAACTCGATTTCCCCCTGCATCCGCTCATGCGTTACCGCATCCGGCGCGTCTGTGACGGAAGGCGTCGCGTAATAGAGCTCCATGACTTTCGCCGCCGAGGTGGAAAACCGCTGCAGGTCGTTGATCAGGTTGCCGAGTTCCCGCATCGGATTGGAAACCGCCCAGCTCAGTCCGGTGAAAATGGCCAGTTCACCGGGCGTCAGCTCTCCCCGGATAATGAACAGGCCGCCTACAAAAACCGTGACCAGCTGGATAGCGTTCACCAGCAGCTCAATCACGGGAAAGAAGGAGAGCCAGAGCTTGTTGATCCGCAGGTGGCTGTCCATAAAGGCTTTATTCTTTTTTTCAAAACGTTCCTTCTCATATTCCTCCCGGGCAAAAGCTTTTACGACCCGGTTGCCGGCGATGTTCTCCTGTGCCGCGGTGTTCATATCCGCCAGGCGCTCGCGCATGAATATGAAGCGGGGCCGGATATGCCGGGACAGGAAGCGGGAGATCACCAGCAGGATAGGCGTGATCACGATCAGCAGCAGGGTCAGCTTCCAGTTCACCGTAACCAGGTAAACCGTGGCGAACACAAAAGTGCAGACCGCGTCGATGATGCGGTAATCAATATAGGCCAGGAAATGACGGCACCAGTCCAGATCCGCGCTCATACGGGTCATCAGGTCGCCGGTGCGGTGCGCGTCAAAAAAAGGCATATCGCTGTACTGCATTTTTGTGAACAGGCTCCGGCGCAGGTTGAAAATCACATTCTGCGAGTCCTTCTCCAGAAAGATCACCATCATATAACGGGACCCTTCCCGTCCAAGCTTAACCGCAAGCATGACAGCCAGGATGGGCAGCAGCGGTTCTGGATTGCCCGCCATGATGACATCATCGATCAGGCGGCGGGACAGGGCCGGATTCACCAGCAGAAGCAGGCAGGAAAACGCGCAGATGCACAGCGCGATCACATGGCGCCGCCGGAACGGGGCGTCCATATTCTTCCACAGCCACTCGAATTGCCTTCGCATAACACTACGTCCTTCTTCATGATTCCATAATGGATCAGTATAATTGTACAGTCACTGCGGGGTGCGTACTGCCTGTTTTTTGACAAGCAACTTCCTGTTTTTTGCACTCAGGTTGACTTCCCGTACAGCATGATTATCATAGAATACAGAAATATAAAGGAGGGCGTAACATGTTCGGCTTCAATTACTACACCCCCACAAAAGTGGTTTTCGGCAAAGGCACGGAAGCGCAGGTCGCGGACCTGATCAGGGAATTCGGCGGGAAAAAGGTCCTGATTCATTACGGCGGAGGGAGCGTCATCCGTTCCGGGCTGCTGAAGAAGGTAACAGATACCCTTGAAGGAGCCGGGATCCCTTATGTAACGCTCGGCGGCGCCGTGCCCAACCCGCATCTGGGCCTTGTATACGAAGGTATTGAACTGTGCAAAAAAGAAGGCGTCGATTTCCTGCTTGCGGTCGGCGGCGGGAGCGCGATTGATTCCGCCAAAGCCATCGGATACGGAGTAACCAATGAAGGGGATGTCTGGGATTTCTATGACTACAGGCGCGAAGCGACCGCCTGCCTGCCCCTGGGCGTCATCCTGACCATCGCGGCCACCGGCAGCGAAATGAGCGACTCCTCTGTGATCACGAAGGAGGAAGGGCTGATCAAGCGCGGATACAGCAGTGATTGCAGCCGTCCGAAATTCGCGATTATGAACCCGGAGCTGACGATGACGCTCCCGGATTACCAGACCGCCTGCGGATGCACCGATATCATGATGCATACCATGGAACGTTACTTCACCAACGGCGGGAACATGGAGATT
>CACZQT010000494.1 GCA_902783295.1 uncultured Lachnospiraceae bacterium | reverse complement strand
GGATACTCCGGAAAACAGCCTTATCCTGCCTTCGTTTCAGTTCTTCTGCTGTGATTTTTTGGAGATTTTTTCCGAAAATCCAGCCTTCATAGCCGTAGAATGTCCGGACCTTGCACCATCCGTCTTCGTTTTCTTCAAGAATATCCACCGCCCATCCGGAAAGGAGGACATCCGCGAGTTCGTGTTCGTTTTGTCCACGGACGTCTCCGGGGAGGACAAATAAAAAAACTTCCGGCAAAACTGCCAGTGCATATTGTCTGTGCATATCCATCACTCCTGCAGCATTTCGAAGATTCTCTTTGCAATTTCACCCATAGCCCTCTGATAGGGAGTACGGTCTTTCAGCCCGCTCCCGAACAGACAGAGAATGAAAGGCTCTTTTCCGGCATCCACGATCGAAGCATCGTGTACAACGCCTTCGAGGCCTCCGGTCTTATGAGCGATGCTGTGCTCCGGCAAAAATTCATTCAGATAAAAAGGGATCAGGTCATCAAACTGCTGTTCCTTGAGGATTTGAAGCATCATAGCGCTCGCATCTGCAGATACCAGTTCACCGCGGTAGATCTTTTCCAGAAAATCCGCCGTTTCCATGGCGGAGGTATCGTTCTGCAGGCCGCGTGCAGCTGCTTCAAAATCCATCATCAGACGGCGCCATCTGGTCGCTTTCAGCCCAAGACTGTCTGCCAGGTATTTCTGCAGGTTTTCCATGCCGACCAGAGACGTCAGCTGATTGGTAGCGGCATTATCACTGACGATAATCATCAGCTCCATCAGGTCGCGTATGGACATCCGGCGGACATCCTTCAGGTAATAGAGTACGCCGCAGGATTCCGCAAGGAAGGCCGGGTCAATGTCCATCTGATCTGTCAGGCGGAACCTGCCTTCCGAGGCCAGCTGGAAAACAAATGCCATGAGGTAGATTTTTATGACACTCGCCGAGGGGTGCACCGTGTCAGGCTTCCAGGTATATTCTTCTCCGGTCACCAGATTCCTGTAAACGCAGCTTACATTCCCTTCCTGCGCTGCCATTACATTGTCAAGCCACTGCCAGCGAGGATTCTTCAGGTCTTTTTCACTCATATTACTGCTGCCTCTCCTTCGTCATACATTCTCAAACTGCACGGATTCCGGCTCTTTAAAACCAATACCGGGAAGTTCCGGGAGATAGATTTTTTCTCCTTCATAAAGGGGACCGCCTTCGTATGGATTTTGTGCGCAGAGGGAAGGCCCGTCGAGATCACACATTGTGATAATCCCTCGTGCCGCTGCCAGATGCACTGCTGCGCTTACCGAAATGGCGCTTTCCAGCATGCATCCGGCCATACAGGAAACCCCGCTTGCCTGCGCCATCTCGCAGATCTTCAGCGCATTGTGTATTCCGCCGGTTTTCATGAGTTTGATATTGATGAGATCTGCCGCTTTTTCTTCGATGATTCTTTCTGCATCTTCCACGGAAAAAACGCTTTCATCCGCCAGAATAGGTGTTTCAACGGCCTCGGTGACCAGCTTCAGTCCTTTGAAATCGTGACAGGAAACCGGCTGCTCCACCAGTTCGATGCCGCATCCGGCATCTTCCATCATGCGGATGGTACGGACCGCTTCCTCACGGCTCCAGCCCTGGTTGGCGTCTACACGCAGGACGGCTTCCGGTCCGACTGCTTCCCGGATGCGGCGGACGCGCTCAACATCTTTTTCACCGCCTTTTCCGACTTTTACCTTCAGTATGTGGAAACCGTCCTGTACAGCCTTTACAGAATCGGCGACCATTTCATCCACTTCATTGACGCTGATGGTAATATCTGTGGTCAGTTCAGTGCGGATTTCTTCAGGCCTTCCGGCAAGCATCCGGAACAGCGGAATTCCTCTGGATTTCGCAGCCAGGTCGTAAATGGCCATGTCAACAGCTGCCTTCGCAGAGGTGTTTTTTGCGATTGATTTTTCCATCGCCCGGAAGATGCTCTCCAGGTCGTCCAGGTCCATCCCTTTGAGTGCCGGAGCAATATAATTCCGCACAGCAGCTTCAATGGACTCAGGCGTATCACCTGTGATGACGGCTGTGGGCGGTGCTTCGCCAAATCCGGTGAGCCCGGTATCCGAAGTGACCCGTACAAGCATGTCATTTACACTGTCAACCATCCGAAGCGCCGTCCGGAACGGAGTCTTCAGGGGAATATGTATATAGCCTATGGAGATATCTTTGATTCGCATAATTCCTCTTTTCCGGCAGAACTGCCCTGTCAGTACAAAATGCCTCCCTGAAAGAAGTTCGTTTCAGCGAAACGATTCTGAAGAAAAAGGCCTCACGGCAGGCAAGCCTCGCCGTGAGGCCGGAAGCCTCTGCTTCAGATTCAGTCTGAAGGAAACGCTGATTCAATCAGCATTTCTGGATTACTTATTATTTCTCGGTAATATAGGTGAATACGAAGTTGCCGCAGGAGTATACCAGTCCGTCATATGCATCGGCATCGAACAGATAGGAGTTCATGGAATGAAGGATCACGGCAAGCGGAACATCCTCTGCCAGAACTTCTTCGCATTTTGCGTAGTTATCCCACTGCTCAGCCGGATCAGAGGTCTTAACAGCTGCATTGTAGGCTTCCATGTAGGCGTCATTGTGCCAGAACGCATTGGAATTCGTCATGGAAGTCAGAGCGCCGTACATATTGGAAAGATCGGTATAATCCATGAACCAGCCATAGTAGGCAATATCATAATCGCCGCTGTTTCTGGACGCGAAGAAGTTTTCAACTTTTTCTACAGTGATGGAATCAATGCCCAGCTGCGTATTCCAGTCATTCACAACCGCTTCCGCAACTTCCTTACGGCTGTCGTTGTTTACGATGTAGGTCAGATGAGGGAAACCTTCGCCGTTTTCATAACCGGCCTCTGCCAGCAGAGCTCTTGCTTCTTCACAGTTCGCTTCATAGGCTTCCACGTCAAACCATGCCGGGGCGTAATCCGTGTAATCCACGCCGTCCGCATTGACATAACCGCTGCACATCAGGGTCTTGCCGATCTCATCGTTCTGTCCGCGGAGCTGCATGACGAAATCCCGGTCGATGGTAAGAGCAAGGGCTTTGCGGACTCTCACATCCTTAAGGACGTCATTTCCGCCGGGGCCTTCGTTGAACATGACGCAGTAGTTGTTGTTGCCGGAGGTATAGAAAAGGCCGTTGCCGTCCATTCTGGGCTTCTCTTCGTCCGGGCACATATCCGCGTAAATCAGGTCGCCGCTCTCGAAGGAAGCCAGAGCGGTACGCTCGTCACTGATCAGTTCCCAGTTGATTTTCGCCACGGAGATATTGGCGGCATCGTAATAATCATCCCGAAGCTCCATAACAGCAGTTCCTTCATGCGTCCACTCGGTCAGAGCAAAGGGTCCGTTGTAAACGGCTTTTTCAGGATCGGTAGCATAGCCGTCCGCGTACTGCTCCACATAGTCCGCACGGGCAGGATAAGTGGAAGGGAACGCCAGGATGGCAGGCAGATAGGCGCAGGGGAACTGCATGTGGATCACCACAGTCTTGTCATCCGGAGCTTCCCAGGATTCGGCTACGTTGCTCAGCAGGTCGAAGTAATCATCCGCCTGAGCGATCAGGTTATCGAAGCCGAAAATGAAATCACCTGCTGTGACAGCCTGTCCGTCAGACCAGGTAATATCGTCCCGCAGGGTGAAGGTCCAGGTCAGCATATCTTCGCTGATTTCAACGCTTGCCGCCTGCGCCAGAACCGGTTCGCCTGTCTCATCCAGTTTGTAAAGGCCTTCAAACAGGTGACGGCAGGCAGAAAGGCCGTTCAGGGTTCCGACAGTCGCTGTGTTGAGCACCATGGCATCTTCGCTTCCGCCGGTAACGGAAATTTCAATGCCATCCGCCGCGAAAACGGTTCCGGCTGAAAGAACAGCCGCCAGGATGCCGATTCCGAAGTACTTTTGCCACTTCTTCATAAGTTTCCTCCTTTGTACCAGAACATTGGTTTTATGAAATTGTATGTAACCCCGCATACAGAGCGGGAAGCTGCCTGTTATGTTCCCTGTGATTTATTCCGGCTGATTCTTACGGCCGGGATTCGGCTATTTTTTCATCTTCGGGTCGAGAGCATCCCGAAGGCCGTCCCCGAACAGGTTGAACGAAAGGATGATCAGCGAAATCAGGATAGCCGGGGAAATGACTCTGTACGGATAAGAAGTGATGCCGTTCAGCGCTTCACTTGTTAAGGATCCAAGGGATGCCATTGGTGCTGATACGCCGATTCCGAGATAACTGAGGAAGGCCTCTGTAAAAATGGCGGAAGGAATCTGCAGCATGGCGGTGGCTACGAGCTGGCCTACACAGTTCGGCAGCAGATGTTCCCGGATCATTCGTCCGCTTTTGCAGCCCATTGCCCTGGCGGCCGTCACAAATTCCTGGTTTTTCAACTGAAGGATCTGCCCGCGTACGATACGTGCCATGCCCACCCAGTACAGCAGGCCATAGACGATAAAGATGGCAATCAGGCCGGAGCCGATTCTCTGCAGCCCTTTGAACGCCGGTGTGGAAGCAATGAGGGTGTCCAGAGGTTCACTGATGACCATTTTTATAACAACGATCAGCAGGATTTCCGGTACGGAATAGATGATATCCACAATTCTCATCATGAAGATATCCACCTTGCCTCCGGCCAGGCCGGCGATCGAACCATAGATACTGCCGATCACCAGAACGATGGTAGCGGAAACGAAACCGACGACCAGTGAGATCCTGGTGCCTATCATACAGCGGACCATGATATCCCGGCCCAGGCGGTCTGTGCCGAACGGATGCTTCAGGCAGGGCCACAGGCCTGCATCTGAACGTACCTGCTGTTCATAGCTGTAAGGGGACAGCATGGGGCCGATGAACGCGAAGATGATCAGAACAAGAATGATCCCAAGGGCAACCATGGCGATTTTATTGGCTTTCAGCCTCTGCCAGCTGGCTTTCCAGTATCCGATTTCTTCAGTTTCGGTTCCTGCTTCCGCAAAAAACCGGTCAGGAAGAGGTGTAAAATCTTCCGGTGAGATTTTATTCTGCAGTGAGAGTATGTTTGCTTTCATGGAGGATCTCCTGCCATATCCAAAGTGAGGGATCAGTCAAACTTGATCCTGGGATCAACGATCTTGTACAGAATATCACAGATCAGATTCATAACGATGATCAGAGCGGAATAGAAAATCGTGATCCCCATGATCATCGTATAATCGCGGCTGCTGATGCAGCTGACAAAATAACGGCCCAGTCCGGGAACGTTGAATACGCTTTCTGCTACGAAGCCGCCTGTCAGGATATGTGCGGTTAATGGCGCAAGGTAGGTAATGACCGGGATCAGGGAATTCTTGAGAGCATGGATGAAGACGACGACAAATTCACTCATCCCCTTGGCCCTCTCCGTCCGCAGATAATCCTGATTCATGACTTCAAGGATACTGGCCCTTGTCAGCCTTGCAAGATAGCAGGCAGGATACATGGCCAGCGTAATCATCGGCATGACCCAGCCTCCGGATTTCTTGTAACTGATCGGGAGAAGGTTCAGGTTCACTGCGAGAACAATCAGCAGGATCGAAGCGATTACATAGCTGGGCATGGATATCCCGATGGATGAAAACACCCGTATGATATTGTCCGCGATTTTGTCCTTCCTTAAACCCGCAATACATCCCAGTACAAGTCCGACCAGAATGGCAAGGCCCAATGCCTTTAAGCCGATCTGCATGGATACACTGAAGGACTCACGGATGATATCGCTTACTGCACGTCCTTTCTGCAGGACATAGCTTGTTCCCATATCTCCTTTCAGAAGATTCTCCAGGTAGCGCAGATACTGGATGTGGACGGGTTTGTCCAGACCGTATTTCGCTATCAGGATGGCCCGGTTTTCTTCCGTAGCCTTCTCCGACATGAAAGGGTCGCCGGGCATCAGGTTCATCAGGAAAAATGTCAGGGTGACAATAACGAATAAACTGACCGCGGCAAGCAGCACGCGCTTTATAATATATCTTAGGGTCTGCATGAAGACCTCCGATGAGTTCAGAAACTGCGTTTCACAGCCTGGGTGAAATCCGATGACTGCATTCACAGTACCGGTATAATGCTTGAATACAAATCACACTTCCTGTGAAGATATTTACAGGTGATGGCAGGCCGCCAGATGGCCGCTGCCTGTATCCTCCAGGGACGGCAGACACTCCGCGCATTTTCCATCCGCCTTGGGACAGCGGTTGCGGAAGGGGCAGCCGGAAGGCGGCGACAGCGGACTGGGAATCTCCCCGGTGAGCCGGATTCTCTTCCTGGACCTGCTCAGGTCCGGATTGGCTACAGGGATCGAGGAGAGAAGCATCTGTGTATAGGGATGAAGCGGATTCTTGTAAAGCTCATAGCTTTCCGCCAGCTCCACCATGTGCCCCAGGTACATAACGCCGACGTGCCTGCTGATGTGCTTGACGACAGCCAGGTCATGGGCAATGAACAGATAGGTCAGCTGCTTCTCTTTCTGAAGATCTTCCAGCATGTTGATGATCTGGGCCTGGATGGAAACGTCCAGTGCGGATACCGGTTCATCACAGACGATGAACGAGGGACCGGCTGCAAGGGATCTCGCAATGCCGATTCTCTGCCGCTGTCCTCCGGAAAACTCATGAGGAAAGCGGTTGTAGAACTGCTGATTCAGTCCGACAAGCTCCATCAGTTCCAGGATTCGGTCCCGGCGTTCTGCCTTGTTCGGATACATTTTGCGGATGTCCATCGCTTCCCCGATAATATCCGATACCGTCTTCCTGGGATCCAGAGACGCATAAGGATCCTGGAAAACGATCTGCATCTTATCCCGGAATTCATTCATGTCGCGGTGCAGGATGGATTCTCCAGCGTAAAGAATATCCCCGCCTGTAGGCTCCTCCAGACGCAGGATGGTCCGGCCAAGCGTCGTTTTGCCGCAGCCGCTTTCTCCGACAATCCCGAGAGTTTCGCCTTTTCGGATCGAAAAGCTGACATCATCCACAGCTTTCAGATCCACGCTTTTAAAGAGACCTGTTTTCACCTGAAAATATTTTTTCAGGCCCCGGACTTCCAGGAGAATATCCTTTCCTGCGCCGGATGTGGTTTGGTTGGAAACAGTCATACAGCCGGCACCTCTTCTCTCTTCAGCAATTTCCAGCATGCTGCCGCATGCGTTTCATCAAGCTCTATAAGCGGCGCGTCCTCCCTGGCGCAGATGCTCATGGCATAAGGACAGCGCGGAGCAAAAGCGCATCCTTCACGCAGACAGCTCATATCCGGAGGATTCCCCGGGATCGGCTTCAGCCTCTGCTCCACAGGAGTGTCCACTTCGGGAACTGATTCCAGGAGTCCCTGGGTATAGGGATGAGTATGTTCATAGAAGATCTGCCGGCTGGTTCCTTCTTCAACTACTTTGCCGGCATACATTACGATGATCTTGTCGCAGATATCTGAAACGACGCCAAGATCGTGCGTGATAAAAATGATGGCCATGCCCAGTCGTTCTTTCAGATCCTTCAGGAGGTCAATGATCTGTGCCTGGATGGTTACGTCCAGCGCTGTTGTGGGTTCGTCGGCGATCAGAATATCCGGATTGCACGAAAGTGCCATGGCAATCATGATCCTCTGCCGCATACCGCCGGAGAGCTCATGCGGGTACTGACGGAGACGGCGTTCCGGCTGGTTGATTTCCACCAGATCCAGGAGCTCAATCATCCTGGCATGTCTCTGCTCTTTGGACAGGTCTGTATGTTTTTTCAGTGATTCATTCAGCTGGTATTCAACGGTAAAGAGGGGATCCAGTGCAGTCATGGGATCCTGAAAAATCATGGAAATACGGTCCCCGCGGAGTTTCTCCATCTGTTTCTTATCCATTTTCAGGATATCATTGCCTTCGAACAGGATTTCTCCGCTTTTTACCACTCCGTTATCCGGTGTGAGTCTCAGAATCGCATGGCTGGAAACAGATTTACCGCTTCCGGATTCCCCTACAATTCCAAGGACTTCGCCCCGGTTCAGTTCATAGCTGATACCGCGGACAGCCTGGATTTCATCTTTTTTTGTGAAAAAAGAAATGGCCAGGTCATTAACCTGCAGCATCACTCCGTTTGAATTTCCCATAATCCATGGCTCCGTAAATTGCATTCTGCCCTTTGTAAATAACAGAAGCGGCAGGATTGATAATCAGCAAATTCAAGTGTTTCCGTGAAAAAACCTTTGGCATCATCATAGAATTCGATACGTTTTTTGTCAAGGTAAATTGAATATAGTGGCATAAATATTTATAATTAGGACAAAAAATGAAGGGTTCTCCACAGACCCGTGGGATCAGTATTCAATTTTTATCTTTTTAAACCATAACAAAAAAGAAGTGACCTTCATACAGACGAGGGCCACTTCGTATCTTCTCAGCTGTTTTTTTTCAGGCGATTGCCTTTGTTTACGGGGAATAAAAAAACGGAAAGAATGACAACAATGGGAAGAAGAATCCCATAGACAGCATAAGGAGCATATTCTGCCGGCCTGACCTGAAGAATCGCCATGCAGTACATACCGCACGTATTCCATGGAATCAGTGGTGAAGTAACGGCTCCTCCTCCAAGCAGAACAGCCCCGGTTTCACTTGTTGAAAGACTGTGTTTTTTAAACTCTTCTGAGTACATCTGCCCGGGGACGGCGATTGCCAGATACTGGTCCGGCAGAATTGTGTTCATGAAAACACAGGTCACAACTGTCAGAGCTGTGATACTTCCGGCTGTATGTATATGCGAGACGATCGGTGAAACCAGTGCATCCATCTGCTTTGTCGCCTTCATAATACCTCCGAAAGCCATAGCGATCAGAATCATGCTGACCGGTTTCAGCATGGCTTCCATACCACCGGCTGTAAAGAGAGTGTCCATGAGTTCGTTCCCGCTGCGGCAGACATAACCGGAGCAGGCAAATGACAGTACTTCTCCGGGATCATATCCCTGCAAAAGGAAGGCTTCTGCCATTCCGGCAATGGCACCGAACAACATGGAAGGTATTGCCGGTATTTTAGCCAGAATACAGAGAAGAATCAAAATAAGCGGAAGAAGGGTCAGCGGAGTAATCCGGAAAGTACCATGCAGGCTTTCCAGCATGGAAGCGATGCTTCCGGAAACCGCTTCTGCTCCGTTGTTCCCATAGTGCAGGCCGGCAGCAGTATAAAAAACGAGTGAAATCAGGCCTGCTGCTATGGCGGCCGGTGCTGTTTTCTTTACAACGCGGAATACGTCCGCACCTGCTATGGCAGCAGCCAGGTTTGTGGCATCGGACAGAGGAGATATTACTTCCCCCATATAAGCCCCGGATATGACGGCTCCGGCAGTCAGGGGAAGTGGAATCTTTATTGAAATGCCGATTCCCATGAGCGCGAGCCCCATTGTTCCGATGGCTCCCCAGGAACCAATGGCAAATGCCGTAAGCAGACAGATCACCATGGCAGCAGGCAGGAAAGTCCGGGCAGTTACGATATGAAGGCCAAAAGCGATCAGTGTAGGTACAGTGCCTGCCGCAATCCAGGATCCCACAAGCATCCCGATCATCAGCAGGATCAGAATGGCTTCCAGGGATTCTGTAATTCCGTGAATCATTCCGTCCAGTATTTCTTCCCAGCTGTAACCCAGATGGTATCCTGTCAGTCCGGCAGCCAGACATCCGAAGACGAGGGGAACCTGGGGATCTGCATCATAAACAACAATTGCCGTAAATACAGCAAAGATCACAAAAATTACAGTGATCCATGCCTGATAAGCTTTGCATTCTTTGTGTTTTTTGCCCTGCATACAGTATTATCCTGTAAACGGTTGCCGTTGCCGTTTTATTATGTGACCGGAGGACCTTCCCTGCCAGGAACAGGCAGAATCGTCACTGCCCTTTGACCCAGCTGAAGGAAGATCTTCATAAACTGTGTTTTCGGAACGCGTTCATTCAAATTCAATGGGTCCGCGATGTAAAAAGTATCCTTGTCCATTCCCCGGCAGGCCATGCAGTGAAGACCATGAAAAAGCCGGTGATAACCGCCTCCGGGAAGCTCATAACCACCGCGGGAGTCGAATCCGATGTCTTCAAAACGAAGGGAAGCCCAGAACATAAAAGGAACCCCTTTTCTCAGCAATGCCTCCAGCTCTTCCAGAGTCGATCCGGTAATATCCACGGCGGTCAGCTTCTGTTTCAGCAGGCTGGTCTTCTCTTTTTTCAGATTTCGGTTCTCTTCCGGCAGGCTGTTTTCCCTGATGTACCGGTTGGCCGCGTCAACAATCGGACCGGCAAAGCAGTAAAAACCGCAGGCTTCACTCTCATCTTCCAGATGTGGATCTCCCATGTAAACCAGGTCCGGATCGGCTCCAAACCATTTTTCGCTCCGTTTCAGATAATGATCCGCCAGGTCACATTTATCTGCCGCGAATCCCCAGAAACGGAGCAGCTCGCAGCAGCTGGTGATTTCACAGCCATTTGGAAGTTCCGGATTCTGCAGGATCTGAGGTACGTCCAGAAGGATGCGCTGCGGATCTGTTCTGCGGGAATCGCTTTCACTCGTCCTGTCTTCACTCATTGCTGATTCTCCTGAGCCTGAAAAATAAAGAAGCCATACGGGAGCAGCTCTCTCCTGTATGGCTTCCGTTTTGTCAACGATAAATGATTTCTTCTCTTCCGGGACCGTTGCTGACCATTTTTACAGGAACACCAAGTTCCTGCTCAATCCGTTCAATGTACCGGCGGCAGTTTTCCGGCAGTTCCTCGTAGTTACGGATTCCGCGGATATCACATTTCCAGCCGGGCAGTACTTCCCAGACCGGTTTGGCTTTTTCCAGCCAGCCGGTGGTCGGGAAATCTTTCGTGACTTTACCGTCAATTTCATATCCGACACAGATCGGGATTTCATCCAGATAGCCGAGGGCGTCCAGAATGGTAATAACAACTTCTGTAGCCCCCTGGATCCGGCAGCCATACCGGCTGGCAACAGCATCAAACCAGCCTACCCGGCGGGGACGGCCTGTAGTAGCTCCGTATTCTCCCTTGTCTCCGCCCCGGCGGCGAAGCTCTTCCGCTTCATCCCCGAAGATCTCACTGACAAATGCACCGCCTCCGACCGCACTGGAATAAGCTTTGCAGACAACAACCACCTCATTGATAGCGTAGGGGGGAATGCCTGCACCGATGGCACCGTAAGCAGCCAGTGTGGAAGACGATGTTACCATAGGATAGATTCCATGATCCGGATCCTTCATGGAACCAAGCTGACCCTCCAGGAGGATCTTCTTTCCACCCTTCAGAGCCTGGTAAAGATAAGCGGATACATCGCAGACGTAAGGAGCGATGATGTCCCGGTATTCACGGAGCTGTTCCATCAGTTCATCCGGCTGAAGCAGGGGTTTGTGATAAAGGTGTTCCAGAAGGACATTCTTCAGGGTGCAGATTTTTTCGACTCTTTCCCGCAGAATATCCTCGTGGAAAAGTTCGCTTACCTGGATGCCGATCTTCGCGTATTTATCCGAGTAAAAAGGTGCGATCCCGGATTTTGTGGAGCCAAAAGACCTGCCGGCAAGCCGTTCTTCCTCGCATGCGTCGAAAAGGATATGATACGGCATCAGAATCTGGGCTCTGTCGGAAACCAGAAGCTTCGGCATGGGAACACCGGCAGATGTAAGGCTCTCCAGTTCTTTGGCCAGGGCCGGAATGTTCAGTGCGACACCATTCCCGATAATGCTGGTGATATGATCATAAAAGACACCGGAAGGAAGCAGATGCAGAGCAAAACGTCCGTAATGATTAATAATCGTATGGCCTGCATTGGCTCCGCCCTGGAAACGGATCACAATATCGGATTCCGCTGCCAGCATATCTGTAATCTTTCCTTTTCCCTCATCGCCCCAATTGGCGCCTACAACTGCCTTTACCATAAAAGCATCCTCCTCTTCGTGCGCGTACGGTCTGAAAACCGCCGGCTTTGTCCGATTTGTGTGGATTTGTCAAAAAACTTGTCACTTTTTTTCACTTCACAATTATTCCGCCTGCATTTAGGATAGAGCCTGTAGCACCAGGCAGTATAACCGGCAGAAAGGAAAGCGAAAGTATGACTCGACTGAAAGAAATACGTAAAAGCCTGAAACTGTCACAGGAGCAGATGGCTGCTCTTCTTCACGTTTCAAGGAGAAGCTACGGAATGTATGAACGTGGGGAACGTTCGCCGGGTCCGGCAGTCATCCAGGCTCTCTCCAGACTTCTGCGGATGCCTCCGGAACAGGTTTTTCATCCCGGCAGGGAGAAACCGGTGCTTCCGGAAAACACGGACGAGGAAAACCTCCTGAAGTTATACCGGAGCCTCGACACAAGCGGTAAACAGTTTGTATATCAGGCCGCCGTTTTTGAACAGCCGCTGTCCGAAATTTATCTCGACCACCGAAGTCCTTTGGGCAGGTGATTCTTCAGCCGGCCTCCGGTACATTTGCCCCATCCGGCGCCTAACCCGTCCACCGTTACCAGAGTCCATCCGGGTTCTCCGTCAGTCTGCAGAGTTTCTCCGCGAAACCAGGCACTGGCCTCCGCCATATCAGATGTAAAATCGGAACTCCTTAGTACGTCTTCCATAGAAAAGGCTGCCGCCAGTCCGTGAGCCGGTTCGAGCCGGTCTTTTCTTATGATACCGATGGGCAGGCCGGTATAAAGAATACGCAGACCATCCAGGGAGGGTGTATTTTCCGGGAAAAGCCAGACGGCGTCACCCAGGCAAGACAGATTTCCTTCCAGGATTTTCTGCAGCAGGTCCGGAGAAACCAGATCCTCCAGACAGGAAGATACCATACGGCGAAGGTCCTGCTTCCGGTTTTTTCCGGTGGAACTGTTTCCCGAGAGCCTGTTTTTTTTGCTATGGTTTGCAGAAGAAAATACATTCTCCTCTTTTTGAAGCAGAGCCGCAAAGTGGCCTTCTCCCCGCAGCCGGTGAGGCCACAGGCGTCTTGTCCGTGTCAGGGCAGGATTTCCGTTCCCCCAGGCAGGTACGCCTTCCGAAAACCAGGGGGTATCAGCCGGAAGCAGCTCTGCGTCCGGGTGCCGGTCCAGGAAACGGCCAATGGTGCCTTCGTTCTCCTGCGGGGAAAACGTACAGGTCGAGTAAACCAGTTTCCCGCCGGGCCGGAGCATTAACCAGGCTTTTTCCAGAATTCCGTCCTGTCTTGCGGCACAGCCATCGACAGAAGCCGGACTCCATTCCTGCAAAGCTTCCGGATTCTTCCGGAACATTCCTTCACCGGAACAAGGAGCGTCCACCAGAACTTTATCGAAAAAACCTTCAAGACGGTCGGCCAGGTTTTCCGGGGATTCGCAGGTTACCACGCAGTTCTGTATTCCCATACGCTCGATGTTCCGAGCCAGAATTTTACAGCGGGCAGGGTGAATTTCGTTTGCAACCAGCAGACCTTTTCCGTGAAGGGCCGCACCAAGCTGTGTTGCCTTGCCTCCGGGGGCAGCGCAAAGATCCAGGACTTTTTCTCCGGGAAGCGGCGCCAGGATAGACGCCGCCGACATGGCGCTGGGTTCCTGCAGATAATAGGCACCCAGATCGTGCCAGATTTCCCTGCCCGGACGGCTGTCTCCGGTAAGATACCAGGCATTTTCTGCCCATGGCACGAAAGAAGCCGGGCTGTCCGCGCCGACGGCATGGAGAATCTGGCTGGTAAATTCCGGCCGGGAAGCTGGTCCTTCCAGGCGGAAACGAATTCCGCGGGCTTCTTCCCTGCATAAGCTTTCCAGAAAAGCCGGCCATTCCGGACCGAGCATGGATTCCATGCGTGTAAGGAAGGCAGGCGGATACATCTGTTCCGGCTGTTGTTCGTACATGGCTCTCCGTTAAGATTTTCTTATACTAAATGACGAAACGGCATTTCCGGAAAAACCGGGGATGCAGCTGAGTTTTTAAGGCAGAAGGTCATCACCGGCTTCTTCTTCAGAAGCCTCTGCCAGCCGCTGAGTCAGGCTGGAAATTTTGGATTCCACTTCGTCAAAGTACTCACTCTCAGGGTGGCGGTCTGCAATCTGCTGATAATAGACCAGGGCATCCGCATATTCTTTGCGGATCTCATAACAGCGGGCAATATAATAAATGGCATCTACATAATCCGGGTTGAGGCGCAGGCATTTTTCGAAGACGGGGATGGCCATCTTGTAATAACTGGTATAGTACAGTTCCATACCCTCATCGAAAATCTTTTCAATCCGGTCCACTGTCACATACTGTTTGACAATCCCGTACATTTCCCTGTACATTTCCGAATCCACCGCAGTTTCATCGATTTTTTCATAGGTGGTAACCAGTTCGTCGTCTTCATCTTCTCCGGAACGGGTAATGTACAGTTTCAGAAGCCGGAGCAGGCTGTCATACTGATCAGAGATTCCATTGTCCCCGGTCAGGGAGGCCAGGGAAGATTCCAGATTGGATTTTTCAATCTCCAGTTCGCTGACCTGGTTCTCCAGGCGGGCAATCTCCAGCTCTTTTTCGGAAAATTTGGTATTGTAGGAAGCAATGACCTGATTCGT